>CAYMXC010000307.1:0-2472 GCA_964394135.1 uncultured Phycisphaerae bacterium | reverse complement strand
TGCGGCTTGACTGTCAGGGCCAGGCCGCTCAAATGCTGTTCACGTTCCAGCTTCCCCCGCACCGCCGACGTCAGGTCGATCGCAGTCGTCTGCCTTTCCGCCGTCATCAGATTCCGAAGCAACTTATACTCTTCCAGCTGCCGGGCACAGCGAGGGCACGACTGCAGATGCTGTTCTAGAATCGGTACCAGTTCTTCAGCCAACTGGCCGTCAAAATAGGCCGAAATCTGCTCGGCAAACGGCACACAACTATTTTCCGACTTCTCTTTCATGATCCCTCGCTGGACAGTTTCAACACCGGCGCCAGTAGCTCACGCAAATTTTCCCTCGCGCGAAACAGCCGGCTCTTTACCGTGCCCTCGGTAATCCTGAGAACCTGGGCTATTTCCTGGTAACTCAACTGCTCCATATCGCGAAGCAGCAGAACTTCCCTATGCGGCAGGTCCATCAAATCAATCGCCTGCCAAAGCAGTTCGACCATCTCCCTGCTCTGGGCCTGAACCTGAGGATCACTGCACAGGAACATCTCACCTGCCTGCGAATGGGATAATATCGACTGCATCTGCTGCTGTATATCCCGCTGCTGGCGAATCTTGCCCTTCCAGTCGTTAATAATATTGATCATGATCCGCACCAGCCACGTCGAAAAACGCGACTCGCCGCGAAAATAACCTATTCCTTTAATCGCACGCGTGAATGTCTCCTGAGTCAGGTCCGCCGCGTCCTCCGGCCCACCCGTCAAACGATAAGCCAGATTATACAGCCGATCCTGATACCGCAAAATCAGGTCCGAAAACAATGCAGTCTGACCCGACTGTACCCGCTGAATCAGGGAAGTCTCGTCAAATGTCAGACTTACGTCGCTTGCCGTCGTTTTCGATTCCGATATATTAGACATAGCTTACCGGGAAAAAGTTCCACAGTATTGTAGCAAAATCACGGAATCGTGACCAGTGATTACTCGACGGGAAAGGCAATTTGAATCATCGGCAGGATAATCCGAAAAAATGTAAAAAAAGAGAGAAGCCTGAGGATAAATCCTAACCCCCTCTGATTCACCCTCAGCGCCTCTCCAGCAATAACGGCTATGCTTCCGCGTCCCCACTCTTCCGCACAACCGGATATCCAGGAGAATCCTCCCCGTCATTCTCCTGAATTTTGCTCCCCCCAGATACCACTACCATTGCGTGTGTCGGTCTTCGTCCTCTTCAATGAACCTATTTTAGAGAAACTTCCGTCTCACTTCAATTGGGAACTATCCCGTCTCTTTCTATAAGGGAAATTACTAGTTCGATACTCAGCTTTCGCGAATATCGGCATCACTCGCTGTCGGTTTTTTCACAATGCTCCAAAAAAATATATAATTCATCCACTCCTTCAAAATGTACAGTCCTGATTTACCTTTGCCGATAAATATCAATATATCAGACGTCTTTTTTCTCGGGAGGAATAAGACATGGATATTTTCATGAAAGCGGCTATCGAAGAGGCCCAAAAGGGGTTCGAGGAAGGTGGAATTCCAATCGGTTCGGTTCTTGTCAGAGACAATAAAATTATCGGCTGCGGGCACAACCTTCGCGTGCAAAAAAACGATCCGATCCTTCATGCGGAAATCGCCTGTCTCCAGAATGCCGGTAGAATCGGATCATATCGAAATACAATCCTCTACTCAACCCTGATGCCCTGCTATCTCTGTGCAGGAGCCGTCGTTCAGTTCGGAATCAAAAAAGTTGTCGCAGGAGAAGCCGAGACCTTCGAAGGCGCACGCGATTTCCTGGAATTTCATGATGTCGAAGTCGTCAACCTCGACCTGTCGCAGTGCAAAGCGATCATGAACATCTTTATCCGGAACCACCCCGACTTGTGGAATGAAGACATCGGCGAACTCTGATCCCTCCTCGCATAAGTGCCACTCCGCACAACCCGAAGCGGATCTAATCCGCGATATAATTAAATAGAGGGAGGTGTGGAATGTTACAGAGATTTAAAAACCTTCTCGGCCGAACCATTCGGGCAACAGACGGCGATATCGGTACTGTCGATGATTTCTATTTCGATGACGAACAATGGACAGTACGGTACATGATTGCCAATACCGGCAACTGGCTGACTGGGAAAAAGGTCCTCATCCTACCAAACTCTATCGGACACCCCAGCCGTTCAAAAAGGGTATTTCCTGTCAAAATCTCCAAGGCACAGATCGAAAACAGTCCGGACATCGACACCGACAGGCCTATATCCAGACAGCATGAAAACGAATGGTACTCCTATTACGGGTGGTCACCCTACTGGACCATCGGACCCTATGGCGGCACCACAGCTTTCGGAAGCGGCGTCTTTATGAACATTCCGCCCATGCAAAAAACATCGGAACCCTACGGCAAAGAGAACCACATAAAAAAAAACAAACCGGACCCAAACCTCTGCAGTGCAAAAGACCTCATGGGTTATCATATCGTGGCAGGACATGGT
>CAYMXC010000306.1:0-3973 GCA_964394135.1 uncultured Phycisphaerae bacterium | reverse complement strand
GGACGTCGCCAAGCTTCAAAATCGGTCCGACCACCTCTTCGACGACGGCGGGACATTTTTCCTTGATGGTATCGAGCAATTTTTTGACTTCATCGCGTGTCAGCAACTCAGCCGCATGACGTTTGATCAGGTCGGTCAGGTGCGTTGCGACGACGGAAGAGGCGGGTACGACGGTATAATTGTTCTTTTCCGCGCGGGCCCGTTCATTTTCGGTGATCCAAACAGCTGGGAGTCCGAAAGCGGGTTCCTTGGTTTCGATTCCGTTCACTTGCTCACGGACGGCACCGGAATTGATGGCCAGGAACTGTCCCGGCATGCAAATATCACGTGCAATTTCCACGCCACGAAGTTTGATGGAGTACTGGTTGGGTTCCAGCTGCATGTTATCGCGAATCCGAACGGGAGGAACAATAATACCCATTTCTGAAGCGATCTGCCGCCGGATCAGGCTGATGCGGTCGAGTAAATCGCCGCCCTGCCCTTTATCGACGAGGCGAATGATTCCGTAGCCGACTTCCAACTCCATCGGATCGACGGTCAGAAGGGTTTCAATGGGTTCCTGTTTGGGAGCCGCTGCTTTGGTTTGTTTGGCGGCAGAAGCGGCGGCCTGAGCGACGGCTTTCTTTTGCGATCTCGTGAGCATATACGCCAGCAATCCACAGGAAGAGCCGAGGAACAAGAGTGGGATCTTCGGGAGCGGAGTCAGAGAGAGCAGGCCTAAGAAGACGGCCGCGATAACCAGGGCAATAGGTTTAGCGGTTAATTGCGTAAGTAACTCTTCACCGAGGTTTGATTTGGAAGTTGAACGGGTGATCACCAGACCTGATGCGATTGAAATAATGAATGCGGGAACCTGGGTCACCAGACCGTCGCCGATAGTCAGCTTGGTAAACAAGCTGAGGCACTGAGCGGCAGGCCAGCTGTATTCGATCATTCCGACGTAAAATCCGCCGAGAATATTGACAATGATAATAATGATACCGGCCACGGCATCGCCACGGACGAATTTGGAGGCACCGTCCATGGCTCCGTAGAAATCCGCTTCCTGGGAAATGGTTTCACGACGACGACGCGCTTCGGCTTCATCGATAATTCCGGCATTGAGATCGGCGTCGATGGCCATCTGTTTTCCGGGCATGGCGTCCAATGTAAACCTCGCGGCGACTTCCGAGATACGCGTCGCACCTTTGGTAATGACAACAAACTGGATGACGATCAGAATGATAAAGATAATAAATCCGACGGCCAGCGATCCACCGGCGACGAAATTACCGAAAGCCTGAATCACGTACCCCGCGGCAGCCGTCGCCTGAGCAGGATCCGACGCCCGATCTCCCGCCGTCAGGATCAGACGCGTACTGGCGGTATTCAAGACCAGCCGGAAGAGCGTCGAAGCCAGCAACAGCGAGGGAAACGAAGAAAGCTCCAGAGGATTGGAGATATATAATGTCGTCATGAGAATAATAGCGGAAAGCGTTAAATTCATTGCCAGTAAAACGTCCAGCAAGGCGGTGGGCAGCGGAATGAGAATAACCAGGATCAGACTGACCGCGCCGAAGGGCACGAGCAACCCACGATTGCGAGTCAGCCAGTCGATTACCGGATTGTTTCTTGCCGCTACGGTAGCCATAGTTTAACCTATTGACGAACTCCTGTCGTCCGGGACGATGATGTCTGCGAAATTCCGGTTATGGACTTTTTCCCTGCCAATTCATATACATATGCAAGAATTTCTGCGACGGCCTTATAAAAGGCGGGCGGAATTTCCTGCCCGATTTCCACAGTTTTATACATAGCCCTGGCCAGGGGTTTTCGTTCGATGATCGGAACTCCGCTTTTGATGGCGATTTGACGGATTCTCGCGGCCATGTATCCAGCGCCTTTGGCGACAACCCGAGGAGCGGCCATCGTTTCCGCATCGTATTTAATCGCAATAGCCAATTCCGTCGGGTTGGTGATCACGACGTCAGCTTTGGGGACCGCATGCTGCATTCGCTGCATGGCCAATTGGCGGGCGACACGTCTGCGTCGCTCTTTGACCAGAGGATCTCCTTCCATTCGTCGCATTTCCTCTTTGATTTCCTGCTTACTCATGCGAAGCTGACGTTCGATGGAAAAGCGAGTATAGCAATAGTCGAAAATAGCGATCACCAAAAGGATGATCGCCAGACGGATTCCCAGCATGTAAATCATTTCCCCTGCGAATCCGCCGAGTTGGACGTAGTCCAGTTGAGTGATATTGACGATCTGTGCCATCCGGTCTTTAATCGTGATATACGCTACGGCCCCGACGATCGTTACTTTAATCAGGTTGATTCCAAGCTTGACGAGCGATTCCATGGAAAAAATTCGAGAAAAGCCGCTAATGGGATTAAGTTTTTCGAGCTTGGGTTCCAATGGATGAAATGTGAATACCAACCCGACCTGGGCCACGGAGGCCAAAACGGCCACGACCATCAGAGTCAGGCAAAGGGGCACGGTGAGTTTGGCCGTGAGAATTAAGCCGATCCAGCTATGTCCCATCATGGAAGACGGTTGAACGGTATCGGGACCTGTATAGCCAAGCATTTCACGCATTATGTTGAGCATGCTTTTGACCATATCCGGACCGAAGACATTCAAGGCGATCATGGCTGCAAGCAGACCGACTGCGGCACACAGATCCTGCGACTTGGCGATCTGTCCGCGTTCGCGGGCCTCCTCCCGTCGACGGGGAGTCGGAGCTTCTGTTTTTGCTTCAAAATCCTCTGCCATAATTTACCTTCGTTCAACTCCGATCAAAACTTCATTAATCCATACAACGCCCCGTAGGCCTTTTCCATAATGGCGAAAAAGACCTGCACCAGCGGCGACATACAGAAAATAATCAAAATAAAACCTAAAAGAACCCGCAGGGAGAACCCCACGGACAAAATATTTAATTGAGGCATTGTTCTGCCGATAAAGGCGGTGGCCAGTGTTGTCAAAAAGATTGCCACCATGATCGGGGCAGAGACCTGCAGGGCCAGGATGAAAGACAATTGTAAAATTCCGGCCACTGAAGCCACTACATCGTTGCCGACAACGAATTTTCCGGGTGGAACCGTTTGAAAACTTTTAACCAACGCGGAAATCAAAATCATGTGCCCGTTAATCAGGAGAAAGATCACCATGGCCAGCCAGAAATACAACTGTCCGAGGACCGAGTTTTCTTCTTCAAAGAGCGGATCGAAAACCTGAGCCAGCGAGATACCCATTTGCTGGCCTATCAGAATTCCCGCCAATTCCAGCCCGGAAAACAGCGTGGAGGTCATCAATCCGAATACCAGACCAATTAAAAGTTCACCGACCATCCCAATCAGCAGGTCTCCCAAGTCGGAAGGAGCAGCCATTTTGGCAGAAGCGAACGGCAGAACGATGATTGTGATGGCAAACGCCAGCAAAGCACGGGTTTTAATCGGAATCGTCGTGCTGCTGAAAAATGGCGCAAATGCAACCAACCCCGTGATCCTGGCTAAAACCATGGCCAGGAGCGGCAGGTTCGTTAAAATTTGCATCAATTGTAATCCATCGTTCATGAGACGATTTATCCTAACGGCGTATTAAAAACAAACATTGCCTGCGTAAATTCCATCAATTTAGTCATCATCCAGTTCATGGTGACGATGCCCACAATCGCCATAACAATAATTTTGGGCGTGAAGCTCAGGGTTTGATCCTGCAACTGGGTCACGGCCTGTGCCAAGCTGATCACCAACCCGATGAGAACTCCAGCCGCCAGTATCGGCGTGGAAACCTGCAGGACAAGAATCATGCAGTACCTCGCCAAGTCCAACGCCTGGGATATGGTTATCGTCATATCGCGATCCTCACGCAAAACTTCCAATTAACTGACCCACCACCAGATGCCACCCATCGACCAGAACGAACAACAATAATTTAAACGGAAGCGAAATCAACATCGGGGGCAGCATCATCATTCCCATGGAAATCA
>CAYMXC010000305.1:0-3993 GCA_964394135.1 uncultured Phycisphaerae bacterium | reverse complement strand
ATAGGTTACAATATCCCCGCTGGCAATCTCTGTCATCCCTGTGGTGGCAATCGTGTCGTACGATTCTATGTACGTGCCCGTATAAAGCCGGGTAAGATTTTGCTGCGCACCATAACCATTTAACGGCCCCAATACTCCAATTACCACAACTAAACACAGAACCCACATTTTCATCTTCATTTTATTCTCCTTTAGAAAATAAGTCACCACTGTCGAGGGCTTTACGATTTTAAATCTTCACCGGTCCGACAGTTTGACCGGGCAAATACCGTTGACGTAAACGAATTTGAAAACTGCCATCGCCTAATTGCGGAATAAAATCGAAGGCCTTTGTAATCATATCCTGTAATGGCTGATCAATGGCGGAAATCAGCTTGCAGTCATGGGTATATTTTCCCGCCTGATCGTAACTGATCACACTCATATCTTCAGGAACACGCACATGAAGAAGATCCATCATCGCAAAAATACTCGACAAACCGAAATCGATGATGCCGGTAATTCGATCCGGCCCATTTTGTTCCACCATTTGGCGAATAGCCGTCGGATGATTTTCCTGAATAACCAGCGGCTCGGGAAGTTGGGCCTTTGCTAGTGCTTCCTGAACACCCATCAAACGGTCACGATAGCTGGCATGATCCGCTACTTTGGCGGGAAACAGAAGACAAATTCGGCGATGGCCAAGAGAGATTAAATGCTCGGTCGCCTCCCGGCAAACCTCCCGGTTATCAGAGTAGATACAGCTTATTTTAGGATTATCAACATGGGCGTGCAGCACCAGCACTTTATTGCCCTGCTCCACCAATGCTGCGGCTCGGTCCAGCAAAGCAACAGAGGGCGACGAGATAATTATCGCTTCGACGTGAAGAGAATTCTGAAGAGTAATTTCCGATTCCTCTGCCTGATCCAGTACATCAAACGGTTTTAACACAACTTCATAATTCCGCTCCTGAGCAACATCCAAAAGCGTAGCAAAATACTTTTTGAAAAACGTCTCGGAACTCGGCGACTTTGCCCAGTCGGCAATAAACGCAATCCGGCGTGGCAGATTCATTTTAGGCGATTCAAGCTTTTTCCAATCGGCCACAAAGGTCCCCACTCTCGACTTTCGCCATACCAAACCTTTATGGGTCAGTTCGTTCATTGCTGTTTGAATCGTCGAAACGGAAACTTTGAATAGATTGGCCAGCTCACGGCTTTCCGGAAAGGGAGTCCCCGGCGGCAAGCCACCCGTTTTGATAAGATTTTCTATTCCGCACGCGATCCCCTTCTTGCTTGCAGATCGATGGATGGTTTCGGCCAGGAATCCAAATGTTTCATTAGCTTTGTATGTCATATTTATCCCGATATGTAATTATTCTAGTTGCATTATACCAAATCAGGGATAAAAATCAAGATATTCCTTTGGAAGAAATAAAAAAATCGCTTCCTTAATTTTATAATCAATTAAAATAGCGCGTAAGTATCTGTATACATAAGTGTTATCTCACTGGTAGTGATATGGTGACGAATACGGCCCAGAAATAAAATTATTCTGGTAAATATTACCAATTTGTGGTATATTGATATTCATACTTTGGTAAAGGAGCATTTAATGTCACGTTACACCTTTGATGTCGTAGTAGTTGGTGGCGGGCCTGCAGGCGTTGCGGCAGCCATTGCAAGCGCATCGTCAGGAGCTAAAACCGCACTGATTGAGCGATACGGATTTACAGGTGGAATGGCCACCGCCGCTGGAATTAGTGTTTACCTGAATTTCCCGGCCGGTAAAAGAAATTTAGCTGGTTCAATCTATACCCATTTTATTGAGACCTTGAACAATGCCGGCGGCGCATATGCCATAAATTATGAAGGAACCAATATTGCCGCCAATCCTGAAGATATTAAGATTGTAAACGATATTCTTCTGTCCTCTTGCGGTGTAGAGATTTTTTACCATATGCCTCTAAACGGCGTGGAAATTGAAGATCGGAAGATTACCTCAATAACCGCACTGGGCAAATCAGGTATTCGATATTCATTCGCAGCCGACGTTTTTGTGGATGCCACAGGCGATGCGGAGGTTGCTTTTCTAGGTGGCCTTCCAACAAGCCTTGGCCGGCCACAAGATAATGCATGTCAACCAATGACAATGGTTTTCAGGACTGGTCCGGTGGACATTGATCGCGCGATTCGAGGCGGAGCTGAACTGCTTCAGAATAAATATCTTGTCTGGGGTGACGGCCATCCTGATTTGGTGCGTTACATCAACCAAGCCAAGAAAGAGAATAACTGGCCGATACCGAAAAATTGTTTTTCGCTGATCTGGTCGGACCCGCGATTTCCCGAAATCGTGGCAGTCAATGGGACACGCATTGATGGTTTCAATGGCGCGGATTCACTTGAAATGACTCAAGCGGAAATATCCGGACGGCGTCAGGCTCAGGCTGCGGTAGAGTTTATGCGAAATTATCTGCCGGGTTTCGAGCGAGTTCAATTGCTCTCTACCGGGCCGCAAATTGGTGTGCGTGAAACTCGTCATATTAACGGCCAGTATATCCTCACCGAACAGGATATCCTCTCCTGCAAACATTTTGAAGACGAGATCGCAGAGGCAGCCTATTGCATTGACGTTCATTTACCAGGCTCGCCCAATACGGACCTTCGAAATTTACCGGAAGGTCAATCTTATGGCATACCGTATCGATCCTTGCTCCCGCTGGGTTGCGACAATCTGCTTGTAGCGGGAAGGGCATTAAGTGCCACGCACGTCGCGGCAAGTTCCGTAAGGGTCATGCCAATCTGCATGTCGACGGGGCAGGCCGCCGGTTTAGCTGCCGCTCAGGCGAGTTTGGAAGATAAACCCTGTTCGCAAATCAATATTACTTCGTTGAAAAGCAAACTTCGTTTGGAAATTAAGGGCGATATGAACGCAGTGATTTCCTCACCCCAAGTCGGTAGCTGCATCACGAGTCATAACAAAATAATAGAGATCAATTCCTGATATACACGATAAGATACCTATTTTAGTTACACCAACGTGTTAGTTAAAACCCTTGTCTTTTAAAATACTATGTTTGCGAAAGATAAATTTTATGTCAAATAAAACTGAACAATTGAATGACCACTGGAAATTTACATGGACATTCTATCAGGGTAAGGATCGAAATATTCTGTCGAAAGACGAATCAAATGTGCGAACATGGTACCCTGCGACGGTACCGGGCAATGTCCAGATTGATCTTCAGAAAATCGGTTTGATGGATGATCCGTTTTACGCCGATAATGCTGACCATTACCGCTGGTGCGAGGAAGTCGATTTCTGGTATCGTCGGTCGATCGGACCGGCAACGCTCTCGCAGGGGTCTAGGGCAATTTTGCATTTTGACGGCCTAGACTGTTTCGCGACCATCTGGATAGATGGGCAAAAAGTCGGCCAGCACAATAATATGTTCGTACCGTACTGGATCGACATAACCGAACATCTGCGATGGGATCGGCCGGTGGAGGTGACAGTTCGACTGGCATCGAATTCTCAGGAAGTGGAATGTTCGCATCGCGATCCGTGCGATCATCCGCCAATGCAGAGAATTCGCAGCAGAAAAGCCCAAATCAGTTATGGCTGGGACATTGGACCTCGAATCGTGACAAATGGACTCTGGCGGCCGGTGAGACTGGAGATTATCGAACAGGGCAGAATCCTTTACGCTGGTGCAAGGACTGTAGATGTGTCCGAAAAATCGGCAAAGATGGAACTGGTCGCGACAGTAGACTGGCATGGTCAGGCGACAACGGCGAGGATTGTCGGGCGGTTCGGGCAGACTGTCGTAGAGAGAAAGTTTGATCTCGCCAAGGGTGAAAACGACATCGTGGTGTCGTTTGAGATTGCTTCGCCGGAACTTTGGTGGCCTAAGGGGATGGGTGAAGCTATCCTGCATAATTTTGAACTTAATCTGGTTGATGAAAAAGGGAAAACACTCGCTAAGAAAACGGGCCGATTCGGCATTTGCAAGA
>CAYMXC010000304.1:0-3997 GCA_964394135.1 uncultured Phycisphaerae bacterium | reverse complement strand
CGCGAAACAGAAGAGAGAAAGCCCGACGAACAGAAATGACGCGTAAAGCCATATAGTGCTTGTTGAGCACCAAAACATTAGCGTTCAGCACTGAGCCATCACCGTCCATTTTCATAATCCTCTTAAATTTTATAATTTGCTTCAGAGGCAAATCATTATTTTACAATACTCCGGTTAATCGTAAATGTCAACTATTCCATGTAAAAATGAAATTGAAAAGTCAAGTAAAATCAACGAGACCGGGCTGCAATATTCTCTGCATATGCGGAGCGGATCAGGTATACGGCACTGCAAAAAGCGACGCTTAATAAATCGAACATACCGGCAAGAAAGAGATAATATACGACGTCGCCGGTTCCGAATGCATAACTATGCAGTCCGGCACCGAGCACATAATTAACGCCGACATAGGTCATAATAATCAGCCAGAAAGCGAGAATGCTTTTTATGGCGGCTGCGAACGGACCCTTTGCAAAGACAAAAAAGATCATCACCGCAGCGAGTGCAGCAAAGGCAAAAAGCTTTAGGGAGGTCAGGGGTACGAATTTTGGCACTAGGAGGAGAAAGAACCCTGCTGGCAGGACAAGGTTGGCGATAAGTGCAGAGGGAGAAATTCTGCTATGATCGATTCGAACGTGCAGAATAGCCAGATAACCCAGCAGTGCCGCGAGTGACCAGACTTCTTTAGGATCCCATCCCCAGTATCGGCCCCAGGAAGAGGCGGCCCAAAAGCTGCCTGTGATAATTCCCGCCCAAAGGAGCAGCGAACCGACCAGAACATACCAGTAGTGAAGATAGTCGAGCGTATCGGCAAATTTTTTCCACTCTATCGGCCGTGGAACCAAGGCCAGTACTGCCAACTGGATATGCGCGATCAGCACAGCCAGTGTCAGGACAGAATAGGAGATCATAATGACTGGGACGTGGATCGACATCCAGATTGTATCGCGAAGGACCGGTACAATTGGCCGAATGAAATGATCGATCGGAAGATAATCTGCAAGGAACAGGGCCAAAGCACCCATGGCGGAAGCAGTCAGAGGCACGAGCCGATGCGAAGGGATTAAAGAGGAGAGTATTGCAAAAGCTGCCAGTCCCCAACTGAGGAACAGGATCGATTCGAACATATTTGAGGCAGGGATGTGTCCTGCGATTCGGCCGCGGAGCCAGAGACCGTAAGTTAATAAGGCCAATCCAGTCAACTGGACAAAAATGGTCAGAATACTCAAACCTTTACTTGGGATGCATAATCCGGCTGCGGCGAAAGCGGCGCTGACGATCAGGACGATCCACGCCAGGCGAAAAGGGCGAGATTGATTGTAATGGATTTCGAGCAAAAGCATTTTTTCGTTAGGGCGATTAGCGGCAGGTAAGGCATTCAGATGTGCATACAAACGAACAGAGGTTTGTTTAAACGCGTGATAGTCGCGTGCCAGGAAAGATTTTTTCAGATTGGTCCAATCGTCTTTCAGCGATTCGGCCAATGGCGTTCCGTACTGCGATGAAAGCGACGATATCGACTGCCAGGGTGCTTCCGGATCTTCATCATCCGGGATCGGTTTTATGACCTGATCCTGAAATATTTCTTCCAATGTAGAAAGTTTTTCACCTATATCGGCGACTTTGACCTGGAGAGGGTCTGCTTTTTTGCCGGGTGGAATCCTGCATAGCTGTTCCATCAGGACAAGTAATGGTTCGTGATGAATCAGTTCGTTATACGAAAAAGTGGTCTTCTTGATCGGCAGTCTAAGCATAGACCGCAGTTGAGAGTTTGAAATTGAAACCAAAGGTTTTTCTTTCCAGGTGTCGGGATCAAAAGTCCAGGCCAGGAACAGAAAGACGGGATCGCAGTTTCGAAAATATTCCGTGCCTGTAACGGTTTTGACCTTCTCACGGGCAAGAGTATCGAGCGGCATCAACCTGCCGTCGTGCTGGACCGGAATGGTGCGGAGGGAGGAAAAATCCAGGCGTGCAGACGTTTTGTCCACCGGTGCAGCGCCGACGAGGAGAAGTCCTATGGCCAGAATTTTAAGATAGGTCAGAGATTTCATTTTTTCTGCTATTTCTTCGTTCGCGTATCGTAAACAGCATACCCAGGAACATTCCGATATAGCCGACAAAGACAAGGGGCTTTCCGGGGTCTCGAGTAACACTCAGTACGCTCACCCAATGCCCATCCTCCTGATTATAACTCGCCTGATAGAAAGAATAACCGCCATAGGTGACGGGATGGTTCATGGTGATTCTGCAGGTTTGGCGTTGTTGTGCAGGTGATTGTCGAATTGTGATCAGACTTTCAAAGGATTTGGGGCGATCTCCGCCGGGGTAGTAACCGATCCGAAACCTATCCAGTGTAAGGTCAAAGCCGAGGGGAATATTTTTGTTGGTGTATTTGAATTCGAATTTTTGTCCGTCGATTGTAATTTCGCGGGTCCATTGTTTTTGAATCCAGAGCTGGCGGCGGGTTTGGTTAGCGGTAATATTCAGCAGGAGTCCCGGAATTCGATTGGGATCGGATGTTTCATCCGGTACGAGTTTCCAGTCCAGACGTGCGTGATCGAATCGGCGTAGCACCTGAAATTTTTGTCCGGTCCATGGAGAGTCGATGGGTGTTCCGACGGTAATCTTTCGAGTTTCGATATTTTTGCCGTCGGAATTGAACCGCACATAAAGATCACCGTCGGGACCTGACACAATTTCCACAGGCACAGCAAAATCCGTTTTGGGAGATTGATCATAAACCAGGCTCAAGCCTGGAATGATTTCTTGTTTTCTGTGCCTGGCGGCAAAATCTGGGAAGTGAGCAAAGGCCAGCCGTTTTTCATGTGCGGTAGATGCGACGAATTCGACTTCTACGGCTGGATTGACCGGCTGATCCGAAGCGTTAGCGACACGGCCAGCGGCGTCTACCACTGCATGCGGCATATAACGCAGGACGCGAACCGTGAGATCGGCGTTGCCCACTTTTACAGGAGATTTAAGAGCATCACGGACTGGGATCTGAAGATCGATGTTTTGATATCGGATTTTGAGCGTTCCCGGATCGGCAGGCGACGTTGCGGGCGGTGGATTTAAAAAATGATCTAGTTGTTTGCGATCGGCTGCAAGACGGAATCGAATCGTATCGGAAGCATCTTCTGCAGTCGGGTCGGCAAATATCCAGACGGCTTTGTCATATCCATTCGGCGAGAGGGAGATTTCGACTGCGTGGTTAGGATCAGGATTATCATTGAAAACCTGCCGGACTGGCAGGGATGCCGGCAGGTATCGTTGAATTTCGATTGTAAGATTGTCCAAATTCAAGACGGAATAGATCGGATAGTCCAGCGGTTTGAAATTGCGGGAAGACGGTAAGTTAAGATCAAAAGTCGATTCTCGCTGCCTGGAAAGATTGGAAACGGACAATATTTGTCGAGAAATATCGAAGGTTTGCGCGGTCTGACCTTCTGCAAGAGTGATCTGGCCATCGATACCAAAGTGTTTGGTGATGAAAGCGCCTGCGAGGACCAGCAAAATAGAGATATGCGCAACAGCAAAGCCGATCTGTCGTCTGGAGAACGGAAGTCGAATAACCAGAGAGGAAAAGACATTCATTGCCACCAGAAAAAGAAGCCCCTCGAACCACCAGGCTCGATAAAATTCCACAAGGGCCAACTCGCTGCCATACATGACTTCAAAAATGGAGGCGCAAACCAACGCAACCAACAGCAAAGTCATCAAGACTGCGGCAAACCAGAGCGATCCGGCAAATCGGGTCAGGGAATAGAATATTCCTGATGAATGATCATTCGGCGGTATATTTTTTTTGTCCACTGTTATGCATTAATTCCAAAAGAAGCCAATCTCGACTTTCCTAATTAATTTGGTGTATAATTATACCAACAGATTCGGCCAAAAGAAGATTTTTACGAGGGTTGAAGTACCGTTCGATGATAGGATCGACACAATGGTATTTGTTGAAATATTGAAAACAGGAATTTATTTTTATGTCCAATGA
>CAYMXC010000303.1:0-3999 GCA_964394135.1 uncultured Phycisphaerae bacterium | reverse complement strand
CTGTTTCCTGAAGCTGCCCCAAACTGTCAAAAATCATTCTCTTATTCTCGAGAATTAGAGAATAATCCAGGCACTGCTTTTCTTCCATCCCGCTGCCGCCAACGTCGTCCCAAAGGACCCTGTCATGCCTAAAAGCGGCAGTCTGCCGCTCGCGATGACTTTGGGTCGGTGATTCTATTTAAAAAAGATGATACATACTCAAATTCAGCTTCTTTATTGCACAAATCAAAAACAAGAACTAAGATATGACGCTATTAATTATCCAAAAGAGGTACAAAAATGGCTGATCGCATTAAAGTTCATATGATTGGTAACGCTCACCTTGACCCTGTCTGGCTCTGGTCTTGGCAAGCCGGTGTCGATGAATGTTTGGCCACCGCCTACACCGCCGTCAAACTCCTCAACGAATACCCCGAGCTTACTTTCTCGCGCTCCGACGTCTGGTTCCACCAGATGATCGAAACCCTGAACCCGGACCTCTTCGCTCAGGTCAAAGACTTGATCGCCAAAGGCCGATGGCAGCTCATCGGCGGATGGTATGTCCAACCCGACTGCAATCTGCCTACCGAATTCGGCTTTCGAAAGCACATCGAGGTCGGCCAACGCTATTTCGCCGACCGGTTCAATAAAAAAGTAACCATCGGCTACAATCCCGACAGCTTCGGCCATGCCGGAACCCTGCCGCGAATCCTCGCCGAGTCCGGCTATAACGCCTACATCTATATGCGTCCCGGTCCGGCCGAAATGGCCTATCCGTCTAAAAGTCAGGTCTTCTGGTGGGAATCCGCAGATTCCGATCATCGCCTGCTGACTTACCGGATTCCAATCGCTTATTGCTGCACGACCGCAGCCCTGGAAGACTTTATTCCGCAGGTTCTCAACGAATCCGACACCTCCCTCGGCCATGTCATGTGCTTCTACGGCGTCGGCGATCACGGCGGCGGACCGACCCGCAAACAAATCGAATACATTCTCGCCAATAAAACAAAATTCGACGGTTATGAACTGGTCCTTTCGCATCCGCAGGCCTACTTTGACGCCGTTGCCGGAAAAACCGCCGATTTGCCCGTCATCAAAGGCGAATTGCAGCATCATGCCGTCGGCTGCTATACCATTTTACACAAAATCAAACAGGAATTGCACCAGGCCGAGCATAAACTCGTCCAGGCTGAGTCGGTCGCCAAACAATTTTCCGAATTTACCACCCCCGAGACTCAAAACCGACTCCGGCAGGCATGGCAGGACGTGCTCTTCAATCAATTTCACGATACCATCGGCGGAACGTGCTTAAAAACCGCCTATCCTGATATTTTCAACCAGATCGGCCGGGCCCGCGCCGAAGCCGACCGGGAACAAACCCATATTCTCCGTCGATACAGCCAAAAACTCCCCAAACTGGAACTGGGCGACAAAAATTACCTCGCCTTTTTCAACGTGCTCAATACGCACGATCAGGAATACGCCGGCTGGGTCGAACATGAAATCTTCGGGCTGGATAAACCCGATATTAAATTCGTTCAAGTCGACAAAAATTCACACGAAATTCCCTATCAAAAAGTTCAAAATGAAGGTGGAATCTCAGGCCCGCCGCGATTCCTGCTGCCGATCGCGATCAAACCGCACCAGCAGCACCTTATCGCCGTCAAATCCGGCACGCCGCAGTCCGTTCCCACCGATTTACGCATGACGCACGATCAAATCGCCAACGGCAAGTGGCAGATCAAGGCCCGTCAGACCGGATTGGGTCTGAACCTGTTCAATAACTTCCAGTTAAACCTGACTTGGCAGGTCTTCGAGGACCTCAGCGATACCTGGTCTCATGGCCGCAGCCGTCTGGGCGATCGGCATATCGGCGCCTTTACGCAGGAAAAGGTCCTGCTCGAAGAGACCGGACCCCTGCGTTCTTGCCTGACGTGGATGGGCGATTTCCTCCATTCCCGTATTCGCGTTCGTGCCCGGCTGTACCGCGAGGAAAAATGGATCGAGCTGATCGTCAGCCTCCTGTGGAACCAGCCCAAAGCCATGGTCAAAATGGTCATCGAACCCAAAGAGCCTATCGTCGATCGCAAAGACGGGATCGCGGGCGGTATTCAGCCTCGAAGCCTTGACGGTAAGGAATATCCCTTCGCCGATTGGTCGATTCTAGGCTGCAAGCAAAATCAGGTCGCCTTCATCTCGCCCGATATCTTCGGATTCGACGCCCAGAAGGAAAATGCCCGGTTCACACTCGTTCGCAGTCCGGCCTATGCCTTCCACGATCCGGTCAAAATGGAAGAAGATCACTACAGCTACGACTTTACCGACCTGGGCGAGCACGAATATCGCATTCTCCTGACTTGCGAAAATGGTATCGATCCGGCCAGGATCCAAAATATCGCGACTCAACTCCAGCAGCCGCTGATCCACTGGGATCCGCCGTATCGGAAAAATTACCCTAACGCTTAGTTGTAACGACATTTGAATTTATCATACATAAACGCAGAAAGAACTCCTGGCCTTTAGCCTGGGGACTCTTAAGGCAACGGCGCCGAATTTTCAAAGGTAGTGTCTGCCGACTCTATGCTCCATAACGGCAAGCTGAAATGCACGGGTGTTATGCCGCGTGGTTCTTATGACCTTTGACCAGATGATTCAGGTTCGTTACCGCGCCGGTCAGGACTTCCGCCTGTGCCAGTAATTCTTCACCCGCTGCCGCCGTCTCTTCCGAGGACGATGCGGTTTGCTGAACGACTTTATTGATCTCGTGAATCGTCGTTGTGACCTGGTTTGCTTCCTTAAGCTGCCGGGTAAAGACGCTGCTGATCTGGTTAAGAAATCCGCTGACCTGCTCGGACATCTTCACGGTTCGGGAGGTGTCCTCCAGCACTTTGCTTCCGATCTCTTCGCCTTGCCGGATACTTCCGATCGAGCTCTCGATCAATTCCGCCGTTTCTTTCGCCGCTTCCGAGCTCCTGGTGGCCAGTAATTTGACCTGGCTGGCGACGACCGCGAATCCTTTTCCCGCTTCGCCCGCCCTGGCCGCCTCCACCGCGGCATTAAGCGACAGGAGGTTGGTCTGAAACGCGATATCGTTGATTACTTTGATAATGGAAATGGTCTTTTGATTCTGTTGTTGAATCTCACGCATCGCCTTCTGCATGGTGGTAACCCGGTCCGATAGCCGTTTGGATTCCTCGTCGCTTTGTACCATCAATCCTTTGGCCTCGGATAAAATATGAGAGTTATCTTCGATTAAAGTTCGAAGTCCTTCCAGCGAGGTATTCATTTCTTCAATCGAAACCGCCAGGTTAGACGTTCCCTGCGATAACTCCTGACTGGCTGAGGATAATTGCGCCGCCGCCGTCTGGACATTTCCGGAGGAACCGGATAAATCGATCGTGACCTGCTTGACCGGTTTGGTGATACTGTGCGAGAACAGGAACGACAGTAGCGTCACGCCGGCCAGAATCCCGAACCCGATAAAAACCAGACCGGAGGTGCGGGACGCGATAAATTCCTTCGCTTTTTTCTCATCAGTCTGATTTCGCCGGGTCGTCAGCAAGACCACCTGATCGATTTGAGCCCGATGATCTTGATATTTTTGTTTCAGTTCGCCAAGTGCCAATGCCTTGGCCTTAGCCTGATCGCCCCGCAGGACTGCGGGGATAAAATCGCGATTTAAAATTTGATAAAATTCACAAGCCGGGATGTAGGAGTCCTGCAAAAGGATCTTTTTGATTTCTCCCTCGTTCAGATCGGTTTCCCAGAATTCGTGACGCTGGTTATAGTCCGCCTGAAGCTGCTGGGTCCGGTTGATCAGCGTCTGGAGTGCCTTTTTATCCTTTTCGTCGATCATTTGAAGGACGACCAGGTAAGATTCAATGATGTACTCCGGTGGGGGGAGGATATCCGCGATGATATCCTTTCCCTGAACGATATTCGTGTAAATCGGACCGTGGCCCTTCACAACATTCATGGTATTAAAGGAATAAATCCCAAAGCCTAAAAATCCCTTACCGA
>CAYMXC010000302.1:0-4002 GCA_964394135.1 uncultured Phycisphaerae bacterium | reverse complement strand
TGATCATATTTCACTGGCGGAATTCACCGCACAGGGCATTCGGCTTCTTGAAAATAATCCTAAAGGATTCTTCATGATGGTCGAAGGCGGCAAAATCGACTGGGCTTGCCATGCGAACGACGCCCGCACGGCAATCGACGACACCCTGGCATTCGACGAGGCGATTGGTGTCGCTCTGAAATTCTATGAAAAGCATCCGAAGGAAACGCTCATCGTCGTCACCGGCGATCACGAGTGCGGCGGCATGACGATCGGCTTCGCCGGCACCGGTTATGACAACTTTTTTTTCAAACTCGAAAAACAAACCCGTTCATTCGACCGATTCAATCGCGATGTCTATGAAAGCTATAAAGCCTCACACCCCTGGAAAGGTGAAGCTGACAATATAGATGCGGACTTAAAAAAACTCATCACTGAATCATTCGGACTCGATTACGATAAACTGTCGGATTATCAAAAAACAAAACTTGAAACGGCATATGACCGCAGCCGAAAGGGAAATCCGGTCGCCGGTGACGAGGAGGATCGTCTGCTCTACGGCGGCTACGATGCATTGTCGGTAACGATCACCCATCTTTTAAATCAAAGTGCCGGGATCGCGTTTAATTCCTACGCTCATACCGGCGTTCCGGTGACCGTGCATGCTGTCGGAAACAGTGCGGATCGTTTTTCAGGCTTTTATGATAATACCGACATCGCCAGAAAACTCGCCGACATCATGCAGGTGGTATTGAAGAACTAATCTCAAATCATGCGTGATATAAAGTTTCTGAAAAATCGGGATGTGATTTTTGTCGGTATCCTTGTTTTACTCTGCGGAGTGCTTATCGTCATTCCAAACGGCTACGAAGGCGAGATCGCTAAAGATTCATTTTACGCGAAGGCGAAAATTCTCGCTGTCGATAATTCCGATCTTCGACAGCATCAGATCGTCCGCACCGGCAGCCAGAATCTCACAGTGGAAATTCTCGAAGGTTCGTATCGGGGTAAACACGCCCACGCCATAAACGTCCTGACCGGCAAGATGGAACTGGAGGAAGTCTACGATCAGGGCAAGACAATTCTGCTGGAATTTTCCGTCGATGCGAATGGAGAAATTCGCTACGCGGTCGCCAGGGGTAACTATCGACTCGGGATGATCTGGATACTCATGAGCATGTTCGCTGTATTGCTCCTAATTGTCGCTGGATGGACGGGGTTCAAGGCGATCCTGTCGTTTGTGTTTTCAGCTCTCGTCATCTGGAAGGCGATGGTGCCGCTCTTTCTCAAGGGGTACGATCCGGTCGTGACAGGACTGGGGCTGGTGCTGCTGATGATTGGGGCGATCAGTTTTCTCGTCGGCGGCCTCACCCGCAAGGGACTCGCAACATTTTGCGGTTCGCTTCTTGGACTCGTGCTCACCTGCGGACTCTCGGAAATATTCACCCGCTCCTTTTATATCCATGGGGCGGTCCGACCTTTTGCTGAAACGCTGCTTTATTCGGGCTTTTTCAATCTCAATCTGACGAAATTATTCCTGTCGGGCGTGATCACCGGTTCCGCCGGTGCGGTGGTCGATCTGGCGATGGACATCGCCGCCTCGATGGACGAACTGATCAAACACAATCCCAAGATTTCTCTCCGATAGCTCCTCGCCGCCGGTTTTTCCGTCGGCCGATCGGTCATCGGCACGATGACGACGACGTTGCTTTTTGCCTATTCAGGCAGTTACCTTGCGATGCTGATGCTTTTTTTATCTCAGGGTGTCCCGCTGATCAATTTCCTCAACATTCATTTTGTTTCCGCAGAGATTTTAAATATCTTCGTCGGCAGTTTCGGCCTGATCACCGTCGCCCCATTCACGGTCCTCGTCAGCGGCCTGATCTATCATGGAAAGCGGACGGGAAACAAAGCGGAGAATCCTTCAGCCGTCGGCTAAACGGATGTTTTTTCACTTTCTGCAGGTACATCTTGACTGTGGGCGGCAACTTTTTTGCCTACCTTCATAATCCCCAACCAGCGAAACATGGCGATGATACCGGCAATAATCGCTGCAAAAATTCCGGCACCCAATATGCCATTCGGACAACCTTGCTGACCGCAGCAGGGACAGTTCGTTGTTCCAACGATTAGTGAAAACATCCCGCTCCACCAGGCAAAGAAGCGAAGCATAGATCGAAACAGGATTGAATCGCGAAAACGTTTCATTAGGAAATCACCTCATTACCCGATAATCCGTATCATTCACCGAAATATCATGAATTATTTTATTATGCTTGATCACAGGAAGAATTGAAACGCTTTTCCTGACCAATTATAATCGTATCCATGAATCGAATTGGAATGAATATCTTTATAGTTGTCGCAATGATGTGCCACTTCTGTGGTCTGGTGCAGGTAGTCCACCTGACGCTGGATCACAAGATAAACATGCCGATTCGTCAGACAGGCGACCCCTGTAAATCGCCATTACCCGAGCCGAATTGTCCAATCTGCCAACAAATATCGACGGTAGCGACATTCATTACTGCTGATGCTCCCCCGATCATTCTTGAGGCAATCGTGCCTGTTCCGGGTAAGAGTGTTTTGGAAATATCTCATTTCTGCATTCAATGTTCCGTTGAAACAATCAGCTCGCGTGCCCCGCCGAGTCTCTAGCCTTTACACAATTGGCATTAATTCATTCAATCTTGCACTTTCTTTTATTTTTACTTTCATAAAGGCTGACGGGATGAGACTCCATGAAACGATTATCATGATTTTCGTATTTTTTGTAATGGCGATCCTTTTTTTACCGAGCTGCGCAACTACCAACTCGCGAGTGCTCAATCATTTGCCCTCGCCGGCTCTGATGGTACAGGAACCGTCGGAGCGTGAGGAAAAACCTGCAGTTTCCTGGACTCCGCCGCCGTCCATCGTGCCGCAGGAACCTGTGAAATCGACTTATTTACCTCTGCCGCCGATAGATTCGAAAACGCCCGCGGAGTGGTATCCTCACGTCAAAAGCCGTAAATGGGATGCGATTATCATCCATCACAGTGCTTCACCCACAGGTGGCGCCCGAGCATTTAATCGTGCCCATAAAGCCCGCGGCTGGGATGAACTCGGCTATGATTTCGTGATCGGCAACAACACCGATACTCCCAACGGTTACGTAGAAACAGGTTCCCGTTGGCTCAAACAGAAAAAAGGTGCCCACTGCAAAACGCCATCGGGACATTTCAACGATCACGGCATCGGCATTTGTCTGGTCGGCAATTTTAATGATCAATATCCCAGTTCAAAGCAGTTGGCATCGTTAAGAAAACTGGTGAAGTTTCTTTCGACTCGATATCACCTATCGTCGAATCGCATTTTCGGACACGGCGAAGTACCCGGCACACACACCGAATGTCCCGGCAAACATATGCCGATGAATCAGATTCGTACATTCGCCGGTTGATTGGGTTCCATCAAAAAATGATGTTTTATTTTTTGCCTTGACAAAAAAAAGAAAAGGTATACATTGAATTCCATTACAGGTTATGCCGTGAAGTGAAGCTTTGCGACATAACGATCTTTCGAAAGAAAGGTGAATAGGGAAAGCCGTGAGAATCGGCTGCGGACGCGCCGCTGTAACCGGTGACGACCGTTGCGAGATGAATTCCACTGTTCGGATGTGTGGTTCGAATGGGAAGGACGCGACGGAAGGATGACCCGGAAGCCAGAAGACCTGCCTGTAAACGAAACCTGGTATGAGCATTCGCGAGAATAAGTGCTGACAGGGAACATGGGACTGTTTGTATTTGCTTTTGCATTTCAAGCCCCGGTTCTCGATGCTCGCGAGAATCGGGATTTTTTGTTTTTACGCTCGAAAAGAGCTGCCCGACCTCGCAGAGTGGATCGTATTTCTTATCCCCGCCTGCTTTTTATTCCAGTTTCGAGATGAACACGCCTCCCGTCCCGGGCGAGTTTGTCGAAGTGTGTATGGGGCTATTGAAACAGGTTGAAAATATTTAAAAAGTGCAGAGAAAATGCTCGCGG
>CAYMXC010000301.1:0-4010 GCA_964394135.1 uncultured Phycisphaerae bacterium | reverse complement strand
TGAAAATTTATTAACTGAACGATGGGCGGAACAGATTCAGTTCCAATTCGGCGGAACCGTTTACAAACAATCCTTTTTGATCAAGAACAATGTCATATGCTTTTTATCCCGCATGGAACAACAGCGATGGTTGTGGCTAGCGTGGGATGGTCGTCAACCTGGATGGGTCGATGAATTCACCGGAGAGGAGACACGCGTCAATATTGAGGGGGTGGTCTATACCGCAAAGCGCTGCCCGACCGATGCCGCAAATGCGAAGTCGCTGCGAAATGCGTTTGAATTCACGCGGCCGCAATTGGTTGGACTGCAGAAAAGCTTCGGCTTCGGCGATCGTCTGGGGCTGGCGACTCCCGGTCACATACTCACAATCAGCGATCGCAAGATCATGCCCGTTCTCGCTCAGCAATCGATTCGCGAAATGACCAGAACCCATCGAAACGCCCAGCAGGTGATGGATGATGCATGCTGGTCAGTCTTTCAGGTGGGATTCGAACGTCCCTTCGGATCGGATGCCGATCACTTGAAAACGGAAGCGGATATCGACACATGCGCCCAGGCTGGTTTCATATCGTTCACCGTCGATCCTGGCGATCATGTTGACGACGCCGCGGACACCGACGATGTGGAAAGGATCAACAGCAAATTCGATGCCCTACCGTGGGCCATTCTCGAAACCACCGCGCAGGAAATGATCAACCGCTACGAAAACAAAGTCAGGCTTCCAAGTGGAAATATGCCTTTTGCCAAGGAGCAGGTTCTCCGGGCTGGGGTGAAATACGGCCGAGCCGTCGCCCATACATTGAAAATGTACCGCCATCTTCTTCATGTTCTCGGCGATGGCCACTTCGAGCTGGAAATTTCTGTAGACGAAACAGCCTGTCCGACCACTCCCCAGGAACATTTTTTCGTCGCAGGTGAACTCAAACGGCTTGGCGTGAAATGGGTATCGCTTGCGCCACGTTTTGTTGGACGATTCGAAAAAGGTGTAGACTATATCGGGGATATCAACCAGTTTAGAACCGATTTCGCCCTGCATGCAGAAATCGCCCGTCACATCGGGCCCTATAAAATTTCCATCCACAGCGGCAGCGATAAATTCAGCATATACCCAATCGCCTCTCAATTGTGCGGCGAATGGATTCACGTCAAGACCGCCGGCACGAGCTATCTTGAGGCGTTGCGTGTCATCGCGAAACTGGAACCGGTCATGTTCCGCGAAATTCTCGATTTCGCTCGCGGACGATATCTGGAAGATCGCACATCGTATCATGTTTCCGCCGATCTCAACAAGGTGCCCGCCGCGACAACGCTTAGCGATTACGCACTGGCAACGCTTCTCGACGACTTCCACGCGCGCCAGGTACTCCATGTAACTTTCGGCTCTGTTCTGACGGCCATCAACACCACAGGTCAGCCGAGGTTCCGCGACCGTATCATCCGGGCTCTGATCGAACACGAAGAAGCGTACCAGCAATGCCTGAGGGATCATTTCCTTCGGCATGTGGACCCATTTACAAAATAAATGGGATTTCATTCAACCGTTTCGACTGCCGCGGGCCCTAAAATAGATTAGAATATTACATTTGTCTGAGAGGATTGTTTCTCTGATTCACGGAAAGGACAGATAAATGGCACAATATAGTCTGGAAAATATGTTCGGGATCAAAGGCCAGGTAGCTGCGGTAACCGGCGCTGGCGGAATTCTCTGCAGTGAAATGGCCAAGGCACTGGCAGTGAACGGCGTGAAAGTGGCGATTCTGGATCTTCGGCTGGACGCGGCCGAAAAAGTTGCCGGCGAAATTCGGGACGCGGGTGGGGAATCCATGGCCGTCGAGTGCAATGTTCTTGATCGCGCAAGCGTCGAAAAGGCCTGCGACGCCATCGTAGGAAAATGGTCCCGGGTTGATATATTGATTAATGGAGCCGGCGGCAACAACAAAAAGGCCACCACATCGCCGGATCTCTCGTTCTTCGATCTGCCCGCTGACGCATTCAAGTTCGTATTCGAGCTCAATATTGTCGGATCGCTTTTGCCGTCCCAGATATTCGGAAGGCTCATGGCGAAACAAAAATCCGGCAATATCATAAATATTTCATCCATGAATTCATTCCGGCCGCTGACCAAAATTCCCGCGTATTCCGCGGCAAAGGCCGGCATATCCAATTTCACACAATGGCTTGCAACGCACCTGGCTCAAAATTATTCCACCGAAATTCGCGTCAACGCTATTGCACCCGGCTTCTTCCTCACCGATCAAAATCGTTTTCTCCTTACCGAGGAGAAGACCGGCGAACTGACAGCGCGAGGAAAAACGATCATCAGCCATACACCCATGGGACGTTTCGGGCAGCCTGAGGATCTCGTTTCCACTCTTCTCTGGCTCGTCGGGCCGGGCGCCAAATTCATAACCGGCGTCGTAATACCAGTCGATGGTGGCTTCTCCGCATTCAGCGGTGTATAAATTATTATGTGTGAAAAACAATTTTTTGAAAGTTTGAAATAACAGACGATCTGAACGCTACGGAAGGAGTTAAAAAAGAATGACTGCAGGCGATCCCGCAAAAGAATTGAAGGAATTCAAACCGAAACATAAATTTTTCATCGGTATCGATTCCGACGGCTGTGCGTTTGACACTATGGAAATCAAACACAAGGAATGCTTCATTCCCAACATCATCAAATACTGGGAACTGCAGGCAGTGTCCAAGTATGCCCGCGAAGCGGCCGAATTTGTCAATCTCTACAGCGAATGGCGAGGCATCAACCGTTTTCCCGCGATCATCATGGTCTTTGATCTCCTTGCTGAACGGCAGGAAGTCCTGCAACGGAAAGTTTCGATACCGAAAGCCGACGCTGTTCGAAAATTCATCGAATCGGGTCTTCCGCTAGGAAACCCAGCCTTGAAGCAGGAAGTCGCCCGCACGAAGGATCCAATCCTTATTCAGGCACTGGAGTGGTCTGAGGCGGTTAATAAGTCGATTGAAGACATGGTCAAGGGCGTACCGCCGTTCCCCTATGTTCGTGAATCCCTTGAGGCTATGAAAGATGTTGCCGATGCAATTGTCGTTTCACAAACGCCGGGCGAGGCCCTTCGACGGGAATGGGCCGAGCATTCGATTGATAAATATGTCTCAGTTATCGCCGGTCAGGAAATGGGATCCAAAAAGGAACACATCCACTTCGCCACCAACGGCCGTTATGAACCCGACCATGTTCTCATGATCGGGGATGCGTTCGGCGACTATAAAGCGGCAAAGCCCAACAATGCACTCTTCTTCCCCATCAATCCTGGGCATGAAGAAGCGTCATGGGAACTGTTTTACAAGGAAGCCCTGCCTAAATTTCTCAAGGGCGAGTATGCCGGCGCTTATGCGGATAAGCTGTTTGAAGACTTCAAAAAATATCTTCCCAGTACGCCGCCGTGGAAACATTGATATAAGCAAGGGTAATACAGTAATATCACGAATTCTCTGCCGGATGCGGTGTTGCCGCATCCGGCTTTTTTTTTGAGCGACAGGACGCGTTAATCGCGAATAAACATAAACACTGTCTGCATTCACACCCTGTGTCTACAGACATGGTAAGAAGATGAAGCTTACCCCCGCCCGATCTTACGTCGATTGTGGAAAACCCGTGTCCTGCTGGCCCATGGACAGGGCATAGCTGGATTTTTCAGCCCCTGCCCCAACAGGCTCTTCCACGCCGAACTTATTGAGAACCTTGGCGGTCAACTGGTCCGAGGGTTCAAAGGTAATGACATATCGAGGCGGCAGCCGAAGTTCCTCGTTGGTTCTTGGGTTTCTGGCGACGCGGGCGGCCCGATGCAGAATCTTGAAGGTGCCGAATCGTCGAATTTCAATTCTGCCATGGTCCAGGGTCGCGTTGACGATGCCGTTAAGGACCGTTTGTACGACCTTCCTTGCCTGTACCGTATCCAGATGAAAATCATGGGTGATCTGTGTGATAATGTCCCGTTTTGTTCGGATAGAATCTCCACTCATGTTTGACC
>CAYMXC010000300.1:0-4021 GCA_964394135.1 uncultured Phycisphaerae bacterium | reverse complement strand
CACCTGATACATTGGTCTCCGTCTTCACGGCTGCTCCTTTCTGCCTTTCGGCATTTATAATCTGTTACCCGAAAGTATACAGACTCGGTAGCAGCCTTTCATAAAATTACGCAAACTTTTCTAATCGTCAGTCTACACACGCGATTCTTTGCATCATCAAAACGTCAGCGTAATCGCAGCGTGACCGGTAAATTTATCGATTCGAACCGTTTCAGTCGCCGGATTGTATTTTCCGCCTTTGACCGATTTCGCTTTTTGTCCCAGCGGATGCGGCAGGCGAATTTCGACCGTTTTCAGACCCCGACCGGTCTTGCATTGAATGGTCGCATTAATTTTTCCGTTTGCGACGTTCGAATCGACTTTCAGCGACACCGGCCCGAAGTAACTGGCGGCATTTTCCAGTTCGATCTTTTTGCCGTCTTCCAGCCATTGCCTCGGCGCACCCGCCAGCAATTTGAGCGTTTCGCCTTCTTCCATCCACAGCATCCACCGCGTCTGCATGAGGAAGCCGGCTTCCTCGTGCGTCTTGTGCGGACCGGCGCGGAAGTAATGCTCCCAAAATGTATACGTCTCGCGGTCGGCCAGCGACGTGACGGTGTTATAATATCCTTTCAGGAACGGTTTGACTTCGCCGCGTTTCAGGTGCAGCCACAGATGCGGACTATAATACGGCTGAGAGAACGCTGCGTTTCGCATCGTGGCTAGATCCGTCTGGAACCGGATCAGAAAATCCGCTTCGGTCGATTTCGGATCGAGCACCTCCTGGAAAATCAGATAGATCGGTCCGAGAATAGAGTCACGGCTTAAAAACGTCGCGTGGGTATAGGCCTTTTCGCCCTGGGCAAACAAACAGTTGGCCCCTTGATGCTCTGTACATGCGGACGCCATCGGAATCCAGCTGCCGTCGCCCATCGGAACCGCCGGCCCCCTGGCCAGCGAATCATAGAAGGCGGATCGAATATCCCCAACCAGGCCCTTCGCTTCGCCGCGAATCCGTTTGGAGTTTTTCGGATCGATTTTTTCCAGCATCTCAGCCACTCGCATCATCCCCATGTACGCATACCCGTTGAGCATGAAAATATGATACGGATCTTCCGGATCGGCGACCTTGCCGTCCATCAGTCCGTAGCCCTTGCCGCGAAGTTCTTCTTTCAGATTTCGCTTTCGCCACTCGATCAGATACTCGCAGGCCTTAATGAGATTGCCCGAGATCCGTTTGACCCATTTATCGTCGCGGGTATAGCGGTAATGCTCGCCCATCGTCCAGAGGATCGCGCCCGTTTCCAGTTGATAATTACTGTAGTTCTGAATGCAGCCGTTGTCCTGCTGGATATCGATAAAATACTGAAGACATCGCTCCGCCAGTAGATGATGACCCATCGAATCGACCGTCTGAATGATCGGTGAACTCTCCGAGCCGATCGCACTGTAGACTCCGATCGTCGGCGTGACAGTCCCTTTCGGTTCCAGGCCGTACATCACCAGTTCCAGATGCAACAAACCCGCCTTGATCATTTCATTGATCGGTTTTTCCGGTACATTGATTTGAGCGGCCAAGGCGAGTTTCGCCTTCCAATACTTTCGACACTCGTCGAGTTTGGTATCAAAATCCTGCTTCACCAGTCGGAGCCCGCGTTCTTTGCTGATCGGCGAGTGCGGCAGATAAAATTCCATCGTCGCCGTCTCGCCGGGGTTCAACAGAACAGAGACTTCCTCTTGCGGCATGGGTCGGCCGTCGAGTTTCGAGACGCAAAAGACCCGTCCCGTCTTAAACGCGCTCAGACCGGTCTTACCATCGTAGGAATAAGTCGGCCGGGAGAAGATAAAAAATGAAACGGTCTGAAAATACGCATATCGCGGTACCTGTCCGGTATTTGTCGCCTTGGCCCGGAAGAACAAAACGACTTCCTCGTCCTGATTTTCCTCCACCTTCTTTGCCGCGTCCAGATGCGCTTGATTTCCGGGCCAGAACTGATGGCATCCACAATGGGAATCGGCGTAAATCGCGTCGGTCCCGCGAACGTTTTTTGCCGTTAAGGGTTTCTTTTCGAGAGTCGTAAAAGTGGTGCAGTCATATCGAATATCGTCGTCCAGCAGCGTTCCATGCAGGATCGGCAGCGATCCTTCATCCAGCCGGCGACTTAGCGTTTCCTTGCAACCGATCCCACGTCCGAAAAAGAAGGTAAAAGTGTGCGGCTTATCCTCAAGCTCCTCCTTCGTCACCTGATGATTGCGAAATTTCGGACAGATGGTGTTATCCATCATGCCTTCACGTTGAAAATTGAATTCAAACACACGATTGTCGCTTCCGATACCCAGCCAGGTCTGACAGACCATCGATCTCGTATGTTTGGCCGCGTTTTCAAACGATTCTTCCGGCTCGGAATTGATCCGCTGAAGACTGTCCTGCAGACGGCGTGATTGAACGTCGTCGGCGATCTCCTGGTAGCTTCGCTCGTCGTCCTGCGTCGTCACCGCCACGCCATACGCGGGAATATAAATCGGAAAACTCTTCTGAACGTCGCGAAGGTAAAACGAAAACGGATTTTTTTTCGTCAAAACGCTGACGATGGTACTAAACGCCCCGACCGACACCGCGGCGTCCTCGATCGTCAGCAACATTCGTCCGGACAAAGCCGAACTCGAAAATCGTTCCCCATTAAAAGTTCCATGCCCTTTCGGAAACTTTCCGCCGGCAAATCGCCCGTTCCGAACTTCTACTTTCCCCTGGATCGGGCCTTTATTCCATACCACCGATACTGTTATTTTCATTTGATCATCCTATTTAAAAAAGATATCTTACACTCTATATGAATCGATGCGAAATGGACCGGATTGTCATTTCCATGTAAGATCTTGCATGGCTGTCAAAGGAGCCAAAATGTCGAAAGATTCGATGATCGGTTGCATATGGAAGAAACGCAAACGCGTTCAACCCAGCTTGCTCGCCGTTTGCTATTACACTTTAGGTCGTTCGTCGCGGCCGATTACTCATAAATACGTCAATACGCTGTGGGTCCTGGATTACTCAAGAATGAGCGCGGGACGAACCCGAGTCGGCTCGAATCGAGGTCCCTGGCTTGATCGCGGACCGAACATCGCACACCTGTACCCCCCAAAAACCCCTTACTGGGAACAACTTTTACCCACCCGGGAATCTCACCGAGGGGCCTACATCATTTTTGCCGGAGGAACCGAAGCCGGCCTGCAAAATTTGATCCTCCCCGGACAACCCTACGCCCGATTTCTCGACCCGGAAGGAAAAATCGATTCCCTTCTCCAGCAAGCCGCTTCAATCGGATCGTCACGCGGGGAAGCCGGGTTCGACGCCGCTCAGGCTGTCATGTGGGAAATATTTCATTGGCTCAAATCCGCCGTGCACCAATCGCAGGAAACCTACCTCATCGCCGAACCCGAGCGATCCGACACCCCTGAGTTTACTTTTTCCGACCGTGTCGAAGCCTACTTCAGAACTCACCTGACCGAAAAAATCACCCTCGCCCAACTCGCCTCTGCACTGCATGTCAGCCCTTCGCTTCTCTCTCATCGCTACACAGAACACACCGGCAAATCACCCATGCTGACCCTAATTGACATGCGAATCCAACTGGCTAAAAATCTCCTCCTCCATGGTTTGAAACTCAGCGATATCGCCGCCAAAACCGGTTTCTACGACGCCTACCACCTCTCAAAAACCTTCAAAAAACACACCGGCCTGGGACCAAACGCATTTTTACAGTCCCTTGCGACTCGATCCGCCCGCAATCATCCGAGAACTCGCATCACAGACTAATCGATCCCATCGCCGAACCTTTCAACAGGTTCAAATAATTTTCCGCGAGAAGCTTCTTTTTGATCGTATCGTTCAGCGTCGAAAAGATCACTTTCCCGAAATCGAATCGCGGATCCAGATTGATCATATCGCTGCCGTAAATCACACGATCCTCGCCGGCCATTTCGACCAGGTCTTCCATGGAATAAGGATTAAACAGCGAACCGCAGATCTCCATCGACAAATTCG
>CAYMXC010000299.1:0-4093 GCA_964394135.1 uncultured Phycisphaerae bacterium | reverse complement strand
CGTCAAAGTGTTGAAGCTCGATATTTTTGCAGACGATCCACTCTTATACGAAAAGATGGGACGACCTGAGGCTTGTCTTCACCTGGCCTGGAAAGACGGTTTTATCCACAATAGCATGAGTCATCTTGACAATTTGCCCGGACATCTGCACTTCGTACAACGCTTAATCGACAGCGGGATTCCCAAACTCGCCATCATGGGTACGATGCATGAAGTCGGTTATTGGGAAGGCGAAGTCGACGAAAACACACCCTGCGCACCGTTGTCGTTTTACGCCATCGCAAAAAATACGCTGCGTCAGGCGACGATGGTGCTCGGCAAGGAAAAACCGACCAGCGTCTATTGGCTGCGCGGGTTTTATCTGATCGGAGATGACCAATCGAACCATTCCGTTTTCTCAAAGCTGATTCAGAGCGAACGAGAAGGAAAGGAAGTACTTCCGTTTACCTCCGGAAAAAATAAATATGATTTCATCGATATTTCGCTCTTTACAGAGCGGATTGTATCGATTATGAGCCAGACGAAGATCGATGGGATCATCAACGTGTGTAGCGGCGAGCCTGTCGCGCTGGGTGAACGTGTGGAGGCTTTCCTTCGGGAAAAACAGTTTAAAATAAAACTGCAATACGGCGCATACCCGGACCGCGCGTATGATTCGCCGGCTATCTGGGGAGAGGTTCAAAAAATGAATCGAGCATTATCTGCCGCAAAGGAGGGAAACGCATGAAATGGTTGCTGTGGATCGACACGCTGAAAACGCGGATACAGCGTTGTTATTATAAGAAGCTGTTTCAAGCGTGGACGGGCTGCCGGGAAGAGAGCCTGACCGTGTTAGGAAAGGTTTATTTAAAAATACCCAAATACCAGCCTGGGAGTACGAAGATCACGATTGGAAAAAATGTAACGCTGTATGAGGGGGTTTGCCTCTGGGGCGACGGCCCGATTTCGATCGGGGATAATACGACGATTTTTCGAGATGTCGTTATCTATTCCAGCGAACATGGTGGCGTTGTCATTGGAAAGGATGTCATGGCCGCCGGTTTTTGCTATCTGACAGACAGCAATCACGGCATGGAACGGAACAAAGGCCCGATGCGGTCGCAAACGACAACCGCGAAACCGATTGTCATCGAGGATGACGTCTGGCTTGGTCAGGGAGTGACGGTGCTGGGCGGAAGCGTGATCCACACCGGTGCGGTGGTCGGGGCGCAGTCCCTCGTCAATCGTGAGATACCAAGCAACTGCATCGCCGCAGGCAGTCCGGCAAAGGAATGCAAACAGCGCGAGTGATCGGGCGCTGATTGGATCATCCGACGCAGGTTTGCCGAAAACGCAGTATCGGCAAGGATCGCACTTCAAACTTGCGGCGAGTTCTTAAAAACGATATTTTTCCTGAAGAAGGTATCATGGCATGGATATAAACCAGTTGAAAAAAAACATCAAGAATAAGCTGATCGGCAGCGCTTTCTTTGCGCAACTGTATAATTACCTCCGCCCGGGCAACCGGTTCAGAATCGGAAAGAAAAACGAAAATTCGCTGCAGCATCGAAATGCGCTGCTGGATCATACCGCCATAGAGGTCTACGGACAAAACAACCGGATCGTTATATGCCCCGGCACAAAACTACGTCACTGCCATGTGATTATCTACGGCAATCACAATCTGATCCATGTGGGCGAGAATGGGCTTTTTCTCGAGACGGAATTCTTTATCGAGGACGACGACAACGAAATCACGGTCGGTCCCAATGCCAGATTCTGCGGGAAAACGCAGCTGGCGGCGATTGAGGGCACCAAGATCACGATCGGGCCGGACAGTCTTTTTTCCAGCAACATCCAGTTTCGCACCGGGGATTCCCACAGCATCGTCAGCATGGAAAGCGGTCGGCGCATCAACTTATCGGCGGATATCGAAATCGGAGAACATGTCTGGATCGGAAGCAACGTGATATGCCTGAAGGGAGGTTGCGTGCCGGATCATTGCCTGGTTGGCGCGGGTTCGGTTGTGACGAAGAAATTTTGTACGCCTCACTGCGCGATCGGCGGAGTTCCCGCCGGCGTGATCAAGGAAAAAATCGACTGGCTGTACGAGCGAATCGAAGGAAAGGAGACCGTGCGTGATGGATCGGTTTGAACCGCAACACATCCAAACAGGGAAACCGGCTCTGATTGACGTACCCGTGCTACTGGAGTTCTTCATTCGTCCGGATTACTTCAGCCTTGTTTTCGAACAGGTACGAATTGCGCGCCCCAGCGTGGTTTTGCTTTATCAGGACGGAATCCGCGAAGGAAAGAATGACGAAGAGGGGCATGCATCGTGCCGAAAGATAGCGGAAGGGATTGATTGGGATTGCACCGTCTATCGATATTATCAGGAAAAAAATATGGGGTGCGATCCTTCCGGCTTCATGGCGCAGCGCTGGGCCTTTTCGTTGGTGGAAAAGTGCATCGTGCTGGAAGACGACTGCGTGCCCTCGCAGGCTTTTTTTCCGTTTTGCAGAGAGCTCCTATCGCGATATGAGAACGATGATCGCATCAATATCATATGCGGGATGAACAACAAGGAGAAATGGGATTCCTGCAAAGACAGTTACTTTTTCTCCCTCCGCGGGTCGATCTGGGGCTGGGCTAGTTGGCGCCGCGTTGTAATGGATTGGAAAGAAGATTACGACTGGGTGTACGATAAGGCACAGGTTCGGCAGCTACGTAAGGCATGGAAACCCTGCCGCAATTTTTCCGGGCTGCAAAAACGTTGGCGACAATGCGCCTCAAAAAACAAGCCATACTTTGAAGTACTATTGGGAGAGCGGCTGCTCCGTTCAAACAGCCTGAACATTGTGCCGAAGTATAATCTGATTGCGAACGTCGGCCTTCGTAACGGCACGCACTCGGACAATGAGCTATGCATGATTCCCGGATTCTATCGAAGTTTGTTTACTTTGAAGGTATATGAGGAAATCCCCCTTCCTTTGAAACATCCTCAGACGGTTGAGCGGGATGTTCGATATGACCGGGTGGTGGATCCGAATTGGTTCCAGCAGCTCATGTTGCGACCGGAAAGAATCTTTCTTCGACTTCGTTATGGAGAAGGTAGCGCAAAAGTACTTTGGGAGAAGGTCAAAACACGACTCAGGGCTCTGCTACGGCATTGAGGTGAAAATGGCGTTAGAAAAAGAACAAAGCAATCAGATTTATGCGGCTAGAACGCTTGCGATCGTCTGCACCGTTGCGGCGCATATGCCGACAGAGGGCGTAACGGGGCGGATTCTGGCGCTGATGGGAACCATGGGAGTACCGTTTTTCTTGTTTGCCGCAGGGCTGATGTTCCGTCAAACGAAAAGACATGTCTGGCTGGATTTTCTGAAGAAATGCGGCATCGCATGGGTGCTGTCCGGGACGATCATGTGGTTCATCGGGCATCGTCTTGGGTATACGCAAGAGAACTGGTTTTTTTATTTGTTAGGACGAAACAGCTATCTTTACTTTTTAACAATACTGTTGATTCTGGAAGCCCTTTTCAGTTATTTACCGATCAAGATTGTCCCCTGGGCGCTTGGACTTGGACTCATTCAAATGATCATCGTTCATATTCCCGCATTGCAGGCAATGAATGGCAACCTGTATTTATCCCCACTTTTCTGGCTGCCTTATTTTGCCGCAGGGCTGCTGCTGCAAAGCAAAGGGGCGAGGGAACGTTTTTTGCGATTTTGCAGCGAGAATTCGGCGATCATTTTCGTTCTGTTTGTCTATCTTGCGTTTCAGATCGTCCGCTCCGGCACAATCAATTATTTTACATGGAGTGCCATCCCTTTCAGTGCCGTGACGATTTGCGCGCTGATGTCGCTTGGAAGCCTGCTTGGCAGCATATCGCTGGCGGTGGATATTGGAAAACGTACACTCGCCATCTATCTATGGCATATCTATGTTGCGGGTAGAATCAGCGGATCATTGATGTCGCATGGAGTGCTTGCGCTGATCGGGCCATGGTTGGCTACGGGGTTGATGTATGCTATAATCTGCCTGGGACATACAATTGCGGATCGGTTAAAATCAACTGGTCTATATTGTAAGGTTATCGGCGATGCGAACCGCC
>CAYMXC010000298.1:0-4095 GCA_964394135.1 uncultured Phycisphaerae bacterium | reverse complement strand
CGTAATAAAATTAACTTATGTGGCGAGCTGGAAAACTGTCCGGCTCGCCCGAGTTTTAACCGGGTGAACGATGGAAAAAGAACTCCGGTATAAGTTTGCCGGCAAATTTGTGGTTTTGGACGGTCCCGACGGCTGCGGCAAGAGCACGCAGGTGCATCTACTGGCGGATCGGCTGCGTACGCAAGGTGTGGATGTCGTTACATTTCGCGATCCGGGCGATACTGAAATCGGCAACGCGATTCGGGAAATTCTGCTTGGACCAAGACACGCCAAGCGAGACATTCGATGCGAGCTGATGCTGTTTATGGCTTCGCGGGCGCAACTGGTGTCACAGAAAATTCGACCGGCATTAGCCGAGGGGCGAGCAGTTCTGTGCGATCGATATGTTTCTGCCAGCTGCGCATACCAGGGCGCAGGTGGTCTGGATATGAAGGCCATTTTGGATGTAGCCGATTTTGCCACGGCGAAAACCTGGCCGGATTTGACAATCGTACTCGATGTAAAGACGGAAGAAGGCTTCGAGCGAATCAATACTCATCGCCGGGATCCAGGTCTTGACGCGATGGAAAGCCGCAGCCGGGAATTCCATCGCAAAGTCCGGGAGAACTTTTTACAATTGCCAGCTATCTATCCCCGACCGGTACTGATCGTTGACGGATCTGGCTCGGTAGACGAAGTACACCAGCGGATATGGGAGAAGTTGAACGGTGTCGATTTTTGACGTGAAATATCAGGATCGGGCGATCGATCTTTTTCAGCAGGCCCTGAAATCCGGGCGACTGAGTCACGCCTATATTTTTGCCGGTCCGAACGGCATCGGCAAATCGACAACGGCTCGTGAGTTCGCCAAACTGTTGCTGTGTGAAAAGCCGGTGGAGAATGAACCTGCAAATTCGGGTCCGAAAATTTTGTGGCGGGACAGCTGCGGGCAGTGCACGACGTGCCGGCTGGTCGCTGCGGGTAATCATCCGGACATCCACATGGTCTACAAGGAACTGATCACGCTGGTGCCAGGCAAGGAGGCCCACAAGGCAACGGAACTGGGAATCGATGTAATCCGCCAGGAGGTGATCGACAAGGTCGGGATAAAACCATCAGCGGCTTCATGCAAGATTTTCATCGTGCTGGAAGCCCAACTAATGAGCCGATCGGCACAGAACGCGCTGTTAAAAACACTCGAGGAACCGCCCGCAAACACTTATTTGTTTCTGATCAGCGAACAGATCGGCACGCTTTTGCCGACCATTCGATCGCGATCACAAACGCTGATGTTTCAACTTTTGCCGGAACATTACGTCGTTGAGCGTCTTCGGCAAGCCGGCGCCAGTGAGCGGGAAAGCGATTTTTTCAGCAGGTTTATGCCGGGCAAACTGGGGGGCGCAATGGAATTATTCCGGCTGGGTGTATATGATCTAAATGAGCGACTGGGCAAAGATCTTGGTGCACTCGACCTGGCCGGTGTTGACGATTTTGCACAATGGTTGATCGATGAATCGAAAAGCCTGGCGGAAAAAATGGCCAAGCGGGAAACCCAGGATGCCGGCGAGTTGCCGGCCAAGTTTTCCGAATCGGAACTGAACCGGACGGCGGTAAAATTGATGCTGGCTCTTACTGGCGGATTTATTCGCGACAGTTTAAGATATAAGCTTGGTTTTCCGCCGGAAACCCTGCTCAACAAGGATCGGCCGGCAGTTATCAAGGCCCTTGCGGAGGCGCATACGGTAGAGGCCCTGCGAAGTCGCGTGCAGGATTTAAATGAAGCGGAAAGATTTATCGACGCCAACGTCAATGTCGCCCTGACGGTGACGGACGTTTTCAATAAAATATTCACTGCGTAGGAAACCTTTATGGAAAATAATGCCGAGCGTACTAACGAAACACCCAAACCGTCACAGACGGTGGTCGTGAAGTACGGCTATTTGGGCTTTGTGGGCGAATTCGAATATCGGGGCAATCGGACACTGGTACCGAGCCAGCCGGTGTTGATCGAGACAGACCGTGGAATCGAGCTGGGTCGGGTGCTGTGCTACAGCGGCGAGACGGAAAACGGACTGGACGTCGATTCCAACCAGATCAACAAGTATCTGCAGGAAAGCGGGCCGGAATATTTGAAACGCAACGCCGGAAAAGTGGTTAGGCCCGCCGAGCCGCAGGACCTGGTGGAAGAACAACACATTCACGCCGACGCCATAAACAAAAAGAAATACTGCATGGAGATGGCGCAAAAGCTGAACCTGAATTTGAAAATTATCTGCGTGGAGCACCTGTTCGGTGGCGAACGCATCATTTTTTATTTTACAGCAGAAGGGCGAATTGATTTCCGGGAACTGGTTCGGGATTTGGCAAGAGAGTACCAGACTCGAATCGAGCTGAGGCAGATTGGAGCCCGCGATGAGGCCCGTTTACTAGCGGATTATGAAATTTGCGGCAGGGAGTGCTGCTGCAAAAATTGTCTTAAAACGCTTCGCCCGGTGAACATGAAAATGGCCAAGCTGCAGAAGGCCACGCTGGACCCTTCAAAAGTTTCGGGGCGATGCGGTCGGCTCCGCTGCTGCCTGAGATTTGAACAGAAAACGTATGAAGATCTGGTTTCCCGCCTGCCGAACATCGGCAGTTGGGTTCAAACGAGCCAGGGAGTCGGCCGGGTCAAGGATCGAGTGGTCCTTACGCAGTTGGTACAAGTAATTATCGGTGAGCGGCTGGTGACATTTCCCGTCGAAGAAGTGACTCCGGCCGCGCCCGAACAGGCAACGGAAAAAATCGAACCCCAGAAGAAAGAGGTTACATCCCAGGCAGAGGATATAGACGAAACCGACGAAATTTCGACAGCAATGGAAGATAACGAAGATCGCCGGGAAACACCGCCTCCGGAAGAAACCCCGCGAAGTAACCAGCAACCATCAAATACCGGCGTCGGCGACAGGCCGGCAGGACAAAATCGACGATCACGAAGAAATCGGGGTAAAAAGAGAAGACGATGAGCGAACCAGACACGTTAAAAAATTTGGAGGAACTAGCTAAGCAATCGGGTAAATATCCTGTGGAGGCATTTAACTTTGTCCGCGAAGGACTCCGATTTACCGTCTCCAAACTGCATCAGAACTGCCAGGAAGAGCAGCACATCAGCGGACAGGATTTATGCTGGGGCCTGCGGGATTTTGCCATTAAACGCTGGGGCCTTTTGGCGCCGGTTGTTCTGCGTCGCTGGAACATTCACAACACCGAGGATTTCGGTCAAATTGTATTTGCGATGGTCGAAGCGGGATGGATGGCGAAGAAGGCGGACGATAAGCTCAATGATTTCCATGAAGTTTACGACTTCAAATCGGCGTTCAACGGCACCTTGACGCTTGACATGGACCCAAAAACACAAAACGACACAGGCGAATAAGCGGTATGGCAATGCCTGAAGTACAAGATCAACGGCCACAAGTGATAGTGAGCTCACAGTGGCGGCACGCCATTGTCATTTTTATAACGGTTCTGGTGATACTTCTGCTGGCCTATCGGCTGGAAAATATCATAACTCCCCTGCTGGTTTCCTTCCTCATCGCTTACGTCCTGGATCCATTCGTGGACTTGCTGGAGCGGAAGGGCTTGCCGCGGCTAGGAACTGTTATCGCCGTTTATGTGATCATGGTTATACTTGTAATTCTGGTCTCGGTATTTATCATTCCTCCTCTGATCAAGCAGATCGGGGATCTGGGCCATTGGTTGATGCTCAAGTCCGGGGATCTGAAGGATTACCTGATCCGGCGATACCCGGATCGTAAGGAGTGGTTTATCTCCATCTGGCAAAAACAGCTTTCGACTTACAGTTCTTCGATTCTTCAATATTCGCTGGATTATTTCACTTCGATCCTGAGTTCGGCCTTTACCATCATCAACCTTGTTATCCTGATTCCCATTTATACCTTTTTCTTTCTCTGGCGGTTCGATCACAACGTGACCGTCATTGAACAATTCCTGCCGAAAAAGTATCATGCAAGAATTGTCCATGTCGTCAGTCAGATCAACCTGATCGTGGCCAATTTCTTCCGCGGCAGGCTGCTGGTTTGTGCTTTGGTGGGCATTCTGCCGGCGATTGGGTTCACC
>CAYMXC010000297.1:0-4095 GCA_964394135.1 uncultured Phycisphaerae bacterium | reverse complement strand
GATCGGCGGGATATTTCCACAGGCCTGATATTTTTTCCAGCACGATGGGTTCTTTCCCCTGGGAGTGGATTTCGATACGATCCATCGTTTCCGCAGGCACATTTGCCTCGGCAAAGGCCCGGCGATCGATCAGTTCGGCGGTAAGATCGTTATAGACGCTCTCACTTACCTGGGCCACAAGTTGTTTTTCCTGTTCCGGGCGGACAACGTAAATTTTGCCTTCATGGCGGGAAACGTTAAGCGTAAAATCCTGCCGAATAATCCGGGTTACGGGGCGGGTGGCGGCATTTTGGGTACTTGGCTTTGTGGTCGTCGGAACGTTTACCTGCATCTCGGTGGCCAGTTTGATCTGAACCTGGGGTTTTTCGAGGTTATAGTTGCTCAGGTATCCTTCGGCCACGTAATTCTGAGCTTCAAGTGTATTCATGGCCATCAGCAGATTCCGCACGCCCTGCTCGTCGGCTTTGGCGTCAATCGGCGCGTCGACTTTCCACGATTGCGTTCCGTCACGCCGGCTGAGTTTCAAAACACGGTTTTGCGTAACGACTTCGATCGACTTGACACTATCCATGCTGAACGCCATCATTCGCCGATTGCGATAACTGAGGGCAGATTTGAAAATGCCGGCCATTTTGTCGTTTGCGACGGCGGAGATATATTCCAGACCGCTCCGCCTGATGTAACGGAACATACCGCTGGGCGTCGTGTCGCCGACGGTCAGCGTGATCGGCTCGACGCGATTAGCGGCAAAGATTTTGATCACGCATACCGGATCGTGAAGTTTGCTTTTCCGCAGGATTTTTTCGTCGGGCTGATCGATGAAGTTGACCGCCTTGAGGCCGACGAGTGTATCTAGCAGATCATCGACGGCCTGTGTATCGGTATCTGTTATCTCTTTACCGGTCTGAAGCATCCAGATATCGTTTTGTTTTACGAGCACGACATTCTGAGCACTGCGGCGAATATCGATGCTGGTGATATCCGCTTTATTCAGATCGACAAGAGTCTTGTCCCGCCACGCGACGACATCGGGAATGAATTTTTTCAGGTTGTCCAAGGCAATTGTCACCACCCATTTTTTATCGGCAAGTTTGGCAAAAACTTGATCAGAATTTAAGCCTGTTGAATTGCCCACCAGCAGGAGGTGTTCGGTGCGTTTGACGGGTGGCGTGCCTGCCGGTTTGGAGGTGGTTGTGGTCGGTTGAACTTTTTCGATCTCGACGGCAGTGATTTTCCAAGCTGGTTTTTCCAATCCGAAGCCGACCAGCGTTCGTGGATTGTCATCGGCAAATTCCTGAGCGCGTACGGTAGAAACCGTCGTAACAACATTGGCAATAGTATCTTTATCGACCGGTGCGTGAATCGGCGAGACCATCATCCATTTCTCATCGGCGCCCTTAACGAACTTGAATATTTTGCCGTCGCGGCTGATGAAAGTGAGTTCGCCCAGATTAGCGGATTTGATCTCCCAGAGCTGTTTATCGCGATATTCGGCCAGGTCCTTTTTAATTTTTGATCGCAGATTTTGATCAATAACGTAGACTGCCTTACTCTCAGCGGATTTGACGTATGTATTTTCCGAGGCAACGGGATTATCACCCACAAGGAAGGTCATCTTGCGGTCTTTTTCCTCGAAAGTCACGGTAAACTTCGGCTGCTCGAGTCCGAAATTCTTGAGCGACATGTCGGCATATTGCCCCTGGCCTGGAACGATGGTTTCGAGTTTGTGGGCCGATTCGAATGCCGCGGTCAGATCGGTGATTTCCCACGGCAGGGCCGGCGCCTGGATCGGGTCGCTCACCATCCAGGCTTCGCCAGATTTAGCAAAGACCATATAGCCTCGGCCTGCGACTTCGATGCGAATCTTTTGAACATCCTTGAGCATGGGACTGATCAGCAGAACCTTGCTCGCTTCCACCTCGGCCGGCCGCTGCGTATCCGCCGGTTTGGTCTGAGTGGAAAAGACGCCCAGGTACCAGGAAAAACCGACAATCGCGAGAAGCAGAACAAATAAGGTAATAGTCGTTTTGAAATTCATAGCCTGTTTTCTCCCTACTTTCTCCGGAACAGATACACTATGCCGCCGCTGACCAGCGCCCCCATGGGCCAGAAGACCCACAGGAAAATCTTCCAGCCGAGCTGACCGCCGTCAGAAATATCTCCGATGCGTGCAACGTCGGCCCGGCGTGGTCCGACGGAAATGAGGTTTTCGTTATCGTTCAGCCAGAAGGCGCTATTGGTGAATATCTCCAGGTTACCCGGGCAGACGTAAATGGCTCCGATGCCCTGGCCTGTCATGACATACTGGACCTGGTTGGCCACGTTGTCGGTAACAAAGAGTTCGTTGCCGAAAATAACTGACTTTGCCTTGGTTTTTGCGTTTTCGACCGCGACGGCCAAATCGAACGGCATGGGCAAATCGTTTTTGTCCTTCTCGGCCCACTGCCGCTGGAGCAGCGTGATGATATCCGTTTCGCCCCAGAAATCGCCGGCGCCGGGTTTAATACTAACCAGCGGTGTCACTTTCACACCCTCGGGCAGCTTGGCAATTGGACTCATAGGCACCGCCCAGAGAAATGTCGTATTGAGGGACTGGATTGGTCGGGTAATCTCATGATCATCGTAACGGCTGATCGAAATCTGGTTGTTTGGGAAGGTTCGATCGCGCATTTTCACGCCCTGGAGCACGAGCTTATCGGCGTCGATCTTCACGCCGTATTTCTGCTCGATGAGCTGAGTGAAGGGATAGGGCTTGCCCATGATCGTTGGCTGAAAGTTCACAAGGAACATCACTTTTTCACCCTTATCGATAAGCTTGCCGATTCGATCTATCTGAGGTTGATCGTAACCGCCCATAGGCGGCATGCCCTGCTGGCCTCGCTGCGGCATGGACGGGACGACGACGAAGATTTTTCGCGTCACATCAGGGACCGTCGGCGGCTCGGGATTCTGCAGCAGGTCCCAGCTTTCGACGACGAAATTAGCTTCTTCCAATTTTTCCTTTGCGGCATTGTAGGGTGCCTGACTCATTCGCATCTGATTGAAATTCGGTTTGACGGGATCTGGAGGTCCGGCGTGAACAAAGATGACCGCCGATTTTTCCTTAGCCGTCAGTGCCATGATGGCAGAACTGATCGCCGTTTCCCCATTGAAATCATATTGAATTTTGCCCGGGTCACCCGTCTGTTTTTGCGACATTGGAAAGACGGTGTCGTAGGTGAGGACTTTCGATTTGGGTTTATTATCGACCTGTACGATTATCGTTCTGGCATTTTTCTGTTTGAGCTGGTCGTAAATCTGTTCAAGTTCCAGCTTGGGCAGATTGGTGAACTGGTTGAGTTGTGTGGTAATTGCGTCTGTGAGTTCCTTGTAGCGTTTTGGGCTATCGGCGAATTTGGTCTTGTACTGCTCAGGCAGGTTTTCGATTTTAAGACCGTCTGCCGCAAGGTAAGTCGCGATGCTGTTGAGATTTTTTCGAATGCCTTCGTACAATTTCTGAATCTGGGCAACGGCATCGGAGTAGTGCGGCACATCCTCGCCTGAGATCATTTCGTCAATATCCTGGATATTCGCCTTGGCATTGGTATAGTCCTTGTTCAGGGCCATGTAGATGGCCACGATATTCTGATCGTTCTGAACGGCGGGAACATCCTAGACCATTTTTTTGATAATAGCCACTTCTTCATTGAGAAGGTTGAAGATCTTTGGACAGAACTGCTTGAATTCATCGACGATTTTTTTGTGTTTCTCCGCCTCACCGGCATATTTGACTTTCAGATTTTTGATCAGCCTGGTTTTAGCGGCAGTGTCCTTCACCGGATCGAGCATTTCATAATGAACCCGAGAAGAGATGCCGGAATATCGCCGAAGGAGATCTTCCACCTGCCTGCGCTGCTCGCCGGCCTGTGCCTGAGCAGCCGGATCATCGCTGCCGCCGTCACGATATAAAGCCGTAAGGGTAATGTCATCCTGCAGACCTTTCAACAGCTTGATCGTTCGAGGCGAAATGCTCATTTGTCCTCCGCGAGTCAGATCCGCGGGCAGAGGCGAGAGTTTGTTGGTGGCAAAATTGACCAGCCCGATAATTGCCCAGAC
>CAYMXC010000296.1:0-4098 GCA_964394135.1 uncultured Phycisphaerae bacterium | reverse complement strand
CCCTAATACCGCGCCGGTAATCATCCCCACAGGGGCAGTATCCCATTTGCGATCGACAAAATATCCAATCAACAGAAACATGCCTACAGCGCCGGCTATTTCAAACCCGATCCCTGCAAACTTCAAACCTTCACCAGAAAAATTGTCCTTTCGTTCCGACATAACTTACCTGCCTTAATCTGTTCACACCCCTTTTATAAACCAAAAAATGCTCATTGGGTAGTTATTTTATCGCAAGCAAACCTGCCGAATTTTCATCAAATCAACGATCGCAATTTCTAATCAGGGGAACTTTACGCATAAGGCGCATTAAAATTGGGGCGAAGTCGACTCCGCCCCAATAAGTTCATCACTCTGACGCACACTTTTTTAATGCATTTCCACCGATACACTTCCCAGTGCCTTGCGATAGAAATTAAATTGCACATTCGGATGCAGTGCCATCATGGACATCGGCACAGCGCTATCAGGAATCTTTTTGGCGATCATCAGCGCCGTCAGCCGCATCCCGAAGGGATTGTCGTGCATACCAGCCTGCCAGATGGATACCTTTTCCGCCTGCCACGTCTGAACCGGGCCCACCGAAACCGCCTGCGTCGGAACCATATTTACCTGCCCGCCCCCGGAAGTCCGGGCGTTCTGCATAATCGTCACCGGATGCAGATTCACAACACGTGTGCTCAGTTTCAGAAATTCTTCCGGGGTCGGAGGATTGTCTTTATATTTGCCTTTTCGCGGGAACGGATCGTTAAAGGCCCAGTGCTTGATATCGCCCTGCCCGCCCTGCATGACCAGACATCGTGCACTCTTCCAGCTATCAACATATTCCTTCACGTCGGCCTTGGGAAAATGAATGTTCGAACGAGGCATCGCCAGGTCCTTACGAATCTTGTTAAAGCACATTTCCATATCCGCCTTGGCAAACGACAGCGGATGGCTCTCAGGCACTTCCTTGCCGTCGATAACCCACTCGTCCATGCCCCAGAAATGGGCGTGCTTCAAATTCAAATCCATGGCATTGACGATCCGCGCCACCAGCGGCAGCTGCTCCGTCGGACCGATCGGACCGCAAATCCCAGCAGGCCGGCTCTCCGTCGCTGCCTTCCATGCTTCGATATATTCAAGCGCTTCAGCACAATAAAAATCTTCCAGCGTGTCGTAAAAAACAACCTTGAATCCGGGCCGCGACAATTTCAAAATCTTCTCCGGCGTCAGCTTCGCTGCATCGCTGAGAATCTCAGGATCGATTGTCGTATAATCCCACCAATCCGGTGCCAACTTACTCAACGCTCTTGCCATAATCGTGTCTCCTTATCTTTCATTAGAAATATATTTTGCCAACGCCTGGCTTAATGGATCAAACTCTTCAGGCCCAAATCCAAGATGATTGTGGCGACGCCAACCTTCGGCATATTTGAACTTCTTCGACATCGTCCCAACTTCCGCGCACATGTTTTCCATGGTCTTCAGATAACTGTCGAGACCCTGGCTGTGATCGAGCCATTCCTTCTGGCTCTTATGGCATGCAAGCATCTTTCGCTTCGCTTCCAGAACCGACGAAACATCCACATACAAATCGGGAACGATCGGCTTTCGCAACTGGTCTTTCAACCCATACGGCAACGCATGATATACCGCCATATCCGTAGACACCATCGCAACCGGTGGATCCGTCACGAAATTCTTCATGTTCCGGCAAAATGCCGCCGTCACACTCACACGCACCGTATTCATATGGTCTTCCATATAATCCTGCGGCGATTGCAGCAGCAGAATCTCCGGGTCCACCGTCCGGATAACACCGCAAACCTTGGAAACCAGGATGCGATCGTAATAAACCTCCAGATCGTCCACCAGCGGCGGATGAAAAATCGCGCCGATACTCTCCGCTGCGGTTCTCGCCTCCTGCGTCCGAATCCCGATAATCTCGTCCTTGCTGTGAACCGCCGTCCCGCACGAGCCGTTGGCTACATTCATATAATGAATCTCATAGCCCGACTGCCCGAGCAGCATAAGCGTCCCCGACATCATGAATTCCGTATCGTCGGGATGACATGCAATTGCAAATGCCTTCTTAGCCATAGTCAAACTCCTTACCTGTCAAATAACGAATAAAAATTCGTACTTCATGACAGTTATAATCACCTTCCTCTCCTAATGCTACAAATTCTTGTCTATTTTTAACGTTTCCGAAAAAATAGGGCCGCCCGATCGAACAAAATCAGGATCAGGTGGCCCTTACGATGGATCGTTGTTCGATGCCGCACTGTCAGCCCCTCTAACCGAAGCTTACTGCATCGATCGAACACAATTCATCGGCACGTAAACTCTGCTTTTTCTTTAAATAAATAAATAAAAGACCTGCATTTACACTGAAAGCCAACTGTTTATTTAATAGTAATCACACTGTTGGCTGTACCGAATTCATTTTCGACCTTTTCCGCCGTAGGATCCTCCATCCAGACGCCGTCGGCAACAAACTTATACTGATATGTGCCTGGTGGAAGCTTAACCGTCGCACGAAACTGACCGCTTTTGGATTTCACCATCCGCTTTTGCGTCGGGCTCCAGCCATTAAAGTCGCCTGCCAAATAAACAGTCTTCACCTTCGGCTGTTCGAATACAAAGGTTACCTGGCCTTTTTTGGAACTCAGAGCAATCATAGTCACTATACTCCTTTCAAGGACTATTGAATTAATCGGATTAATACCCGACTTTTAATAAATTATGACGCCATATTTTGCACCGTTTTATAAATATCAATGCACTTCCGGGCAGAATCGATCCATCGAAATTTTCGTACTTCCCGCCCACCGTTCTGCCCCAGCGTCTGCTGAAGCGGCGGGTGCCTCAAAACGGCAACGATCTTGTTGGCCAGTTCATTGATGTCCCAGAAATCCACTTTCAGCGCGTGTTGGAGTATCTCCGAAACGCCCGACTGCCGGCTGATGATGACGGGAACATCGTGAATCATCGCCTCAAGCGGAGCGATCCCAAACGGCTCTGAAATACTCGGCATCACATATAAATCCGCCATTCGATAAATCCGTTCTACCTCCTCTCCCTGCAGAAACCCCGCAAAAAGAATCTTCTGGCCGATCCCTAATTGCGCCGAAAGCTGAATCATTCGGTGAAGCATGTCCCCGCTACCGGCCATTATGAACTTCACCCGTTCCACCTTCTCCAATACCTTCTTCGCCGCTGCGATGAAATATTCAGGCCCTTTCTGCATCGTCACCCGCCCCAGGAACAGAACCACTTTCTCGTCCTTTTTGATTTGATCCATCAATCGGCCATTGCCGACCGGCTCGCTGATGGCGTTATAGACCACCTGAACCTTTTCCGCCGAAACAGAATAGCGATAAATGCATATGCGGCGGGTAAATTCACTCACGGCGATAACCTGTTTGGCGCTGTGCATTCCATAACGCTCGATCTCATATATCCACGGATTGACGTTTTCGCCCGAACGGTCAAACTCGGTGGAATGAACATGCACAACCAGCGGTTTGCCGGATGCCTGCGACGCAATCACACCAGCCGGGTATGTCATCCAGTCGTGTGCGTGAATCACGTCAAATCTTTCCTGCCGGGCAATCTGACCGACAAGATGAGCATAGCGGACAATCTCGGTGTACATATCCCGGCTGTAAATCTCCCTGCCGCCGCCTCCTCCCGAAGTCGAAGAATGATGTGTTATTTCCGTTTGCTGACTCCCGCCTGTAGTAGTAACAGTAGTAAAAACTTCCGGCCCGGGATTTCCCGTCCGACCAGCCGGAACATTCGGCATACCAACCCCGCCATATGGATATAAGGCCACATCAACCGGCTTAATTTCAATGTGTGGATTGCCTGTAATCTCATATTGAACAGATTGCGGACCCAGGAGCTTGACATGGCTGGACGTCCCTCCCTGAACCGGACGGGGCAAAACCAGGAGAATTTCAGTACCGAGCTTGCTCATCCCCTGAGTCAATCCGTAACACGCAGTGCCTAACCCCCCGCTGATAAATGGAGGAAATTCCCACCCTAGCATCAATACTTTCAATGAAGTTACTCCTTATATCGGTCACTTCTGAAAGCCGCCCCAGCCACCCA
>CAYMXC010000295.1:0-4102 GCA_964394135.1 uncultured Phycisphaerae bacterium | reverse complement strand
CCGTGACCCAATCGTGCTGATCCTTTGTAATGAGCATCACGCAGATTGACCGGCACGGGAACGGTTATATTGTTGTTGACGTCTTCGGTTGCCGACCAGATCGCCATCGACGAGGCATTCGATTTCGGTGCACAGGCGATATATATCGCCGCCTGTGAAAGTACAAGCTGAGCCTCCGGCAGGCCGATGAACTCACATATCTGCACCGCCGCATTGGCGACCACCAGAGCCATCGGATCGGCATTGCCGACATCCTCTGCCGCACATATCGCAATTCGCCTCGCGATAAATCGGATATCCTCACCCGATGCCAGCATCCTCGCAAGCCAGTATGCCACCGCGTCCGGATCGCTGCCCCGCATCGACTTGATAAACGCCGATGCGTGATCGTAATGTTCGTCGCCCGCCCGATCGTACCGCAGCGCCTTCTGCTGTATCGATTCTCTCGCCACAGCCATATCGACCACAATCCGCTGGCCCTTCCCCTTTTCCTTGATCTGCGACAGCACCGCCACCTCCAGAGCCGTCAGAGCCCTGCGGGCGTCGCCATCGGCCAGCTCCGCTATAAACTTGATCACATCCTCACCGATATCAATCGAATATTGTCCCAGTCCGCGCTGCTTGTCGGTCAAAGCCCGGCGGATCAATCCCGCCAGATGATCGACCGTAAGCACCTCAAAACGAAAAATCTGGCTCCTTGAAACCAGTGCGGAATTAACGGCAAAAAATGGATTTTCCGTCGTTGCCCCCACCAGGATTACGATACCCTGCTCGACGTCATTAAGCAGCACATCCTGCTGGGCTTTGTTGAATCGGTGAAGTTCGTCGATAAACAATACGGTTCGGCGCTTTTCGGTATACAAACGGGCTCTGGCCCGGTCGAGTATTTCCCGGATTTCTTTGACTCCAATTGAAGCGGCATTGACCTCTTCAAACTGAGCGGCGGTGAGTTTCGCGATCAGTTCCGCCAGCGTCGTCTTGCCCGTCCCCGGCGGACCATAAAAGATCAAGCTCGTCAGCCGATCCGCCTCGATCATCCGCCGCAGGAGTTTTCCAGGCCCGATGAAATGCTCCTGGCCGACAAATTCCTCCAGCGACTGCGGACGCATTCGCACTGCCAGTGGAGCCTGCGACGCGATTACTTCTTTCTCATGTGCCGCAAAAAGATCCATATCGTCTCTATTTACAACGGTTGTCTTTCGTCCATTCTGTATGTTACCAGTAAAAGAATGAAAATGAAACATCGAATGACAATTCAGGCAAACCGGCAAACGCCCGAAAAATAGAAAACGGCGGTCCCGACTATCAACGAGACCGCCGCAAATTATATCCGAAACAAGATTATCCTGTCCGCAAGTCATGCTCACTGAAAGAAAATCTTGTTTTTCACTGATTGTTCAAATCAGGCAGAGATGAACTACAAGAGCAGACTTTCTTCTTTCCCGCTGTCGTTCGACCGCCTGGCGGCATCGAGCAGGGCCATGACTTCCAGCGTATCGGCCATATCGGCTGGAGCAACGCCGGTTCGGAAGAATTTTTCGATCTCTCGCAGAAGATCCCGATACGCATATTTCATATCGACAACAAACGGAAGAGATTTTTCATTGGTTCGAAGTTCTCCACCCCAAACCCATGCACCCAGGCTTAATTCCACGATGCCGCGACGGTTATCGGGATATTTGACAACTGCCGTCACTCCCGCACCATCCTTTTTGATCACCAGACTCTTGGCACCTTTTCCCATGGCTCGCTGGAGCAATTCAAAAGTATGAACGCCATACCACACAATCCCGCTGCCGGCCGGCGCATCGCCCAGCGGACCATAGGCATGAGCAAAAATGGGAGCAGGCATCTGATTACATACATCAATGAACGAAGGTATGAACCGAAGCGAAGATGAAGAAAAGACGCTCAGATTCTTCGACTTTATCAGATCGTAAATCTTTTTGCCGTTTTCAATGTTATCGGCCAGGGGCTTATCCAGAAATATCCGTTTGCCGAGATTTGCACATCGGGTAAAGTAATCCAGGTGATACGCCGGATCGTTGATTTCCACCATAATACAATCACAATCGGCCACCGCTTCCTCGAATTTCGTGGTGACTTTCACTCCCCAGGCCTCGAGTTGTTTCTGACGGTTGTTCAACCCTTCCTCATTCTGAAACGGCGTCCCAAAACGAAGGCAACTGACCACCCGCAGACCGGGAACTTTCTGATCGGCGGGGCAATCCGGCGCCTGCATAAGTTTGGTAAATTCAATCGTGTGACTGGTATCGAGCCCAATCACGGCAACTTTGATTTCTTTGTTCATGATGATTTCCTTTATAGATACTAAACGAAGTTAAAGCACAGGACAGAGTTCACGGCATTGCTCCAGAATCGCAATCTGCCGTTGTACGCTCTCGGGCGTAATGGCCAGCGGTGCTTTTTCCCTGAGCGTTTTATACAGGTCATTATAGAAACACGTATGTGTAGTAGGAAGGTCCTTGGGCATTTCCCACGTCTCTTCCTGCCAGTCGAGCTGTTCCGAATTATAGCTTCGGTCCGCAGTCGGATTTCGATCAACCGGACGGGCAGGCATAGTCGAAAAATCGACATACTTCCAACTGAGCTGGGATGCTGTGCCGTGAAGTCCGCCGCTGGTTCCCATCACATGCCAGAGATCCTGACCGTACGCACAGGCCTTGGTGATCTCCAGATCAATAATGGGAGCATTTGGGGCCTTCAAGATAACCTTGCAATGATCCTCAGCGTCTCCGCTGGTCAATGTCCGCTCCATGTGGCAGAATATCTCCGGCTTGTTCGGACCCAGTAGCTGTAAGGCCTGATCCATGAAATGAGCCCCCGTATTGTTAAGCTCTCCACCGGAAAATTCCTTGAGGGTCTGCCAGTCCCAGCGACGCCCAAAACCATGAACGGAGATCCGAATCTGAACGATTCGACCCAGTTTGCCGCCGGCAATCACCTCGCGGACTTTAAGGAAAGACGGCATGTATCGCTGATTCTGGAAAACCGTTAAAACCTTTCCTGCCTTTTTAGCCGCGGCGATCATTTGAGCGACCTCCGCTGAATTAGAAGCCATCGGTTTTTCACAGACTACATCCTTGCCGGCGGCAAGTGCCTGCTGAGTCTGCTTGCCATGAAGCTGGCTGGGGGTGGCTAGAATAACCAGTTCCACCTCCCCATCAGCCAGAAGGGCATTAAGATCGGCATGCGTACGACATCCGAATTTTTCTTTGGCCTCCCGGCAACGATCCGGGTTTGCATCGGTGACCGCCGCGATCTTGTATTGCTCCGATAGAGCAGCAAGTGTAATGGCATGATTAAACCAACCGCTTCGGCCCAATCCAACAATACCAACATTAACAGGTTTCTTTACCATCGGCTTTTCCTTTCAACACTCAACAAGTATACAAAATAAAAAAATATACAAAATAAAAAAATAATTATTCAGGTGCCTTGCCTGTTGACTCACGAACCACCAATTCCACCGGCAAAACAACATTATCCACTGTCTGACCGGAAATCAGAGAAACAAGGTTACGAACCATTGTCTGTCCCATCTCAACCAGTGGTTGGCGAACCGTTGTAATTGGAGGAGACATCAGGGAAAATTCCCTAAAATCGTCGTATCCGCAAATAGACACCGCCTTGGGTACATCAACCTCATGTCGATGTAAAACCTGCAAAAGCGACAAAGTCAGCCCGATTCCGCAGGCAACGATCGCCGTCGGCGGCCTTGAACCGCCAAAAAACTGCTGAAACATCCTTTCCTGCTCTTCTACGCCTTCCTGCATGTATGCAGGAACAGTGCAAATCCAGGAAGGATGAATATCCAAATCTCGTTCGGCCATCTGTTGGAAATAAGACTCCCAACGACGCCGCGCACTATAATTATCGTTCTTCACATTCAATATGCCGATCCGCCGGTGTCCAAGATCAAACAGGTGGTTCATCAGCATTTTCATACCTGCATGATCGTCGCTCCGAACCTGCGGAAACAAATGCCCTTCACCGCCGAGAGTTATGGCCGTGATTCCCAAACGATAATATTCAAGTATCATATCTTCCTTGCTTTAACTCAGTGCTATAAAGATATAGA
>CAYMXC010000294.1:0-4112 GCA_964394135.1 uncultured Phycisphaerae bacterium | reverse complement strand
TCGAGCATGCGTTCGTTTTGTGCCGGGGCAATATGATCGAGCTTCACCATCTGCCGAATTATCTGCTGGAGACCGTCTCGCCTGAACTCGCCCGCCCCAGGCCAGGAGCGACGCTTGAGCAAATGGAAATCTTTATGATCCAGGATGCAATTCGCCGTAACGGGGGTAACCGCACGCTGGCGGCCCGGGAACTTGGCATTGATGCGAGCACTCTGTTTCGCAAGATCAAACGGCTTAATATTACCCTGCCGGACTACAAGGGCAAAATGCAATAGTTGGGTTCCAATGCTATTGCAATTTGCAATGATAATTTCGATATCCCTGTTAGCAGGTTGACCGAAAAACCCCTCTTTTTATCGTGCAAAAGGCCTTTTTGTTCATTTCAACAGTTTGGCACGTCGGTTGCTTTGTTTTCTTTTATGAAGATTGCGATATCCATTTGGAATGAACGGATTTCACCGGTATTCGATGTAGCCAGGCGGCTTTTGCTGTTGGAGATTGAAAACGGGCAGATTGTTTCTCGTGAGGAAAAGTATCTGGGCTCGATGCCGATGGAACGGGTTTTGGTTTTAAGCGATGCTGATGTTGAAGTTCTCATTTGCGGCGCGATTTCGGGTCCATTGGCGAGGCGGATTCAACAGTGCGGTATCGAAGTTATCTGCGATATCTGCGGTGATGTGACCGATGTCGCAGATGCATATCTCAAGGGCGTCCTTGAGTCTGAGCGTTTTATTATGCCCGGCTGCTGTCGGCGGCGAAGAGGTTTTCGGGTTTGCCGTCGACGTGTAGAGGGGTGAAATAAGGAAAAGGAGTATTTGCAATGAAAATTGCGATTACATCACAGGGCAAGGAACTCACCAGTCCGGTTGATCCGCGATTCGGGCGTGCGAAGTATTTTATTGTGCTGGATACAGAGACGGGGAAGTTCACCGCTCACGACAACGCCGTTAACCTTCAGCTCGCGCAGGGGGCGGGCATTCAGGCGGGACAGGCGGTAGTGAATTTGGGTGTTGCAGCGGTCATTACAGGTAACGTCGGCCCAAAGGCATTTAACGTTCTCAAGGCCGGCGGGGTCGAGATTTTTACCGGTGCAAACGGTACGGTACAGCAAGCGTTTGATGATTATAAGCAAGGTCGACTTAAAGCTGTCGCTCAGGCGACGGTGGAAGGTCACTGGTAATAAGCAGAAATTTTTTTATGGAAGGAGGCTATTATGCCTGGTGGAGACGGGACAGGACCGATGGGTTATGGTCCGATGACGGGACGAGGGATGGGATTTTGTGCGGTTCGCGCCGGTGCCGGCGTTGTCAATCGCCTTGGTTTCGGTCGAGCGATGGGCTGGGGCAGAGGCTGCGGTATGGGTTGGCGGAATCGGTTTGATTTTTTTGGTGCGATGCGATCGAGGTGGTTTGGACGCAATGTATCGACATGGAGTGCTGAAGACGAAGTTTCGGCCATGCAGCAGGAAGTGGAGGCGATGGAAGCGGAGTTGAACGAGCTTCGTGCCCGCATTGCACAATTGAAATCTGCACCGAAGGCTCAATAGGAGGTAACAATGGCACCTTATGGTGACGGTAGGGGCCCGGCAGGTCTTGGGCGTGGAACTGGGCGTGGCCGGGGTGGCTGTATGAATAGAAATCGGCAAAACACGGGGGTTTGGCGGAGTTTTTTAAACATGTTTTGTCGGCCGAAGTCTGCGCCGGTTTTGTCATCGAAGGGAACGATAACAGGCCGGCGCGACATGTTTGCCATGGTGGATATGTCACGATGTACGCGATGCGGGATTTGCATCGACGTCTGTCCGGTATTGGCAATATCATATAAAAATGATGGAACTGCGATCAATCGCGAAGTATGCATCGGCTGCGGTCAGTGTGTTCACGCCTGTCCGAAAGATGCGATTTATTTGAAGGAAAGATGACGTAATGAAAATAGTCATTGCCAGCGGGAAGGGCGGGACGGGCAAGACGACCGTTGCGACGAATCTTGCGTATATTTCCAGTTTGACTGGTAAAAAGACGGCATATATTGATTGCGATGTCGAGGAACCCAACGGGCATCTTTTTTTACAGCCGACAATTACATCACAAAGGAGCGTTGGTATTCCCGTTCCGAAGGTGGATGAAGCGAAGTGTATCTACTGTCGGCGTTGTGCACAGGTTTGTCGATTCAGCGCGATTGTCTGCGTTGGGCAAACGGTGCTGGTGAATCCACAGATGTGTCATGGCTGCGGCGGATGTGCGCTTATCTGTCCTGCTGGTGCGATTACGGAAGAGCAAAGGCCGATCGGTGTGATCGACGCGGGGAGCAGCGGGGGTATCGTTTTTGTTCGAGGTGTGCTCAATATTGGTGTAGCGATGAGTCCACCGCTGATTAGGGCGGTCAAATCGTCTATGAGTTGTTTTGAAATAATTATTATCGATGCTCCTCCGGGAACATCCTGTCCGGTCGTGGCAACGGTTCGCGAGAGCGATTATGTTGTGCTCGTGACGGAACCAACGCCATTTGGATTAAACGATCTGCAACTGGCGGTTGAAATGGTCAGGGTTCTAGGCCGGCCGATGGGCGTTATCGTTAATCGTGCCGATAGCGGCGACAATGAAGTTTTTGATTATTGTATGAAAGAAGGCATTGCTGTGGTTGGGAAAATCGTCGATGATCGAGCGATTGCCGAAGCTTATTCCCGCGGTGAACTCATCAGCCGGTCGATTCCGACATACGCTGAGGTTTTTCAAGAGATATATCGACGAATTTTCGAAGCGGCGGCCTGTTCGAAAGAAAGGACTGTCGCATGAAGGAACTCGTGATTATCAGCGGAAAAGGTGGGACTGGCAAGACATCGCTCACGGCAGCGTTTGCGACACTGGTGCGCGACCGTGTGGTCGTGGCCGACTGCGATGTTGACGCGGCGGACCTGCATCTTGTGCTCGAACCGAAAGTTCTTGAATCAATCGATTTCAGCGGCGGATCGCATGCGGTCATCGATCCAAAAAAATGTATCGGCTGTATGAAGTGTCAAAATATCTGTCGATTTTCCGCAATTAGTTCAAAAGTGGAAGCGAATGATCTGGTTCAGAGAACCTGCTGTGTCGATCCGATCGCTTGCGAGGGCTGCGGCGTGTGTTTGCAGGTATGTCCAGTCGAGGCGATTGAAATGAAGCCGTCTGTCAACGGCCAGTGGTTTGTTTCTCAGACGCGTTTTGGTCCGATGGTTCACGCGAAGCTCGGCATTGCTGAAGAAAATTCCGGCAAACTGGTTTGCCTGGTGCGTGGTCGGGCAAAGGAAATCGCCGAGATGAAGAACAAGGAACTTGTTCTTATTGACGGTTCGCCCGGCATCGGTTGTCCGGTGATCGCCTCGGTGGCTGGAGCGGATTTGGTTTTGATCGTAACCGAGCCGACAGTCAGTGGTCTGCATGACCTGGAACGGGTCGCCGGATTAACCAGGCATTTTGGTGTGCCGACGATGGTGTGCATCAACAAGTGGGATATCAACGAATCTGTCACAAGGCAGATCGAGGAAATCGCCAGGCATCACAATTTATCCATCGCTGGTAAAATTCGCTATGACCGCGTCGTAACTCAGGCAATGGTTCAGCGAAAAACAATCATCGAATATACCTGCGACGGTCTCTCGCAGGACATCGAAGCGGTTTGGCAGCATATTCAAAGTTTTCTTTTTAACAGATAGGAGTTTTCGATCTATGTCGTCGTGTGAATTTCAGAAGCAGCAGAATCAGGATGAAATGCAGCAGCAGATGGAGGAAATGATCCTTCAGGAGCGAATGTCGAAAATAGGCAAAAAGTTACTCGTTCTTTCGGGAAAAGGCGGCGTGGGCAAGAGTACCGTAGCGGTGAATCTCGCTGCCGCCCTGGCCATGATGGGAAAGAAAGTTGGCTTGCTCGATGTGGATGTTCACGGTCCGAGCATTCCAACTCTCATGGGTCTTGCAGGTCGGCGAATCGAAGTCGAAGATTCAATGATTTTGCCGATTTCTCTGAGCGAAAATTTCAAAGTGATGTCCATTGGCTTTATGCTCGAAGATAAATCGCACCCTGTCATCTGGCGAGGACCGGCGAAGTATCACATGATCCGCCAGTTTCTTAAGGAT
>CAYMXC010000293.1:1943-4160 GCA_964394135.1 uncultured Phycisphaerae bacterium | reverse complement strand
GTCGAAGGGGATGCGCTGGCGACCCTGGGCGTCAATAAGATGCGAGGCATCGTCACCGTCTGCGCGGTCAAGGCTCCGGGTTACGGCGAACGACGAAAGGCCATGCTGGAAGACATCGCCATCCTGACCGACGCCAAACCGATCTTTAAGGACTTGGGCATAGAGCTCGACAGTGTGGGCATCGAAGACCTCGGCACAGCTAAAAAAGTCGAAATCGACAACGAAAACACCACGATCATCGAAGGTGCCGGTTCCACCGCAAAAATAAAAGGCCGGATCGCACAGATCGATCGTGAGATCGAAGCGACCACCAGCGATTACGATCGCGAAAAACTCCAGGAACGAAAGGCGAAACTCGCCGGCGGCATTGCACAGATCAACGTCGGTGCCGCAACCGAATCCGCCATGAAGGAAATCAAGGCCCGAATCGAGGACGCCCTGCATGCAACCCGCGCGGCGATTGAAGAAGGAATCTTGCCGGGCGGAGGTGTGGCTTTGGTGCGGGCATCAAAGGCACTGGATAGCCTGAAACTCGAAGGCGACGAAGCTCTGGGCCTACAGATCGTGCGCGAAGCGATTGTCGTACCACTCAAGTCGATTGCGGAAAACGCAGGCTATGACGGCGCGGTGGTGCTCCGACGGGTGAAACAGGAAAAGGCACTGGGCTTCGGCTTCAATGCTCTTTCCGGTGAATACCAGAATCTAATCGAGGCGGGAGTCATCGATCCGGTGAAGGTCACCAGGACTGCTCTGCTCAACGCCGTGTCGGTCGCGGGCTTGCTCCTGACTACTGACTGCATCATCACGGAAAAACCCAAAAAGGAAGAAGCTCCAGGTGAAGGTGAAATGCCGGAAGATATGGAGTATTAAAAATAATAGTTTAATCGGAAATTACCAAACGAAATCAGCCATTTTTTAAAAGGCAACCGTAAGAAAGATTGGAGGATACACACAATGGCAGTAAAAATTCGACCTTTGGATGACAGGATTTTGGTCAAACAGTCGGCGGCGGAAGAGCGGACGGCGGGCGGAATCGTTCTCCCGGACACCGCGAAGGAAAAACCCCAAAAGGGTAAGGTCATCGCCACCGGGCCGGGAAAAATGCTCAAAAACGGCAAACGCGGGCCGATGGAAATCAAAAAAGGCGACGAAGTGTTCTACGGAAAATACGCCGGAACAGAAGTCGAAATCGAAAATGAAAAATATGTCATCATTCGCGAAAGCGATATTTTAGGAATCGTAGAATAAGGAGATCAAACCATGGCCAAGCAAATGAAGTTTGACCAGGAAGCCTATACCGCGATCGGACGCGGCATCAGCAAACTGGCAGCTGCCGTTAAGGTAACAATGGGCCCCACGGGGCGAAACGTAATTTTGCAGAAAAGCTTCGGCTCGCCGAGAATCACAAAAGACGGTGTAACGGTCAGCAAGGAAGTGGAACTGCCCGATCCATTTGAAAATATGGGCGCAAAAATGGTAAACGAGGCAGCGTCGAAAACCTCTGATGTCGCAGGAGATGGTACCACGACTGCCACCGTCCTGGCAGAGGCGATCTACACCGAAGGGCTGAAAATGGTCATCGCCGGACTCGATCCCATGAGCCTAAAACGCGGTATCGACAAGGCTGTTGCCGCCGCGGTGGATTCGATCCAGAGCCAGGCGATTAAAGTCAAAGGCAAGGATGAGGCCATCGCTCAGGTCGCGACCATTTCGGCAAACAACGACGATGAAATCGGCCGGCTGATAGCCGAAGCGATCGGAAAAGTCGGTGCCGAGGGCGTGGTCACCGTCGAGGAAGGCAAGTCGATCACAACGGAATTGACCGTTGTGGAAGGCATGCAGTTCGACCGTGGTTTCATCTCACCCTATTTCATGACCAATCCCAACACGCTAGAGGCGGTCCTGGAAGATTGTTACATTCTCATCCATGAGAAGAAAATCTCCAATATTCGGGAATTGGTTCCCCTGTTGGAGAAAGTAGTCCAGGTGGCCAAGCCTCTCCTGATTATTGCCGAAGACGTTGAAGGCGAAGCCCTGGCGACCCTCGTGGTCAACAAGCTCAGGGGCATCCTGAATGTTTGTGCGATAAAGGCCCCTGGTTTCGGCGATCGCCGAAAAGCCATGCTCGGCGATATTGCTGTGCTCACCGGCGGACAGATGATCAGTGAAGATCTTGGCATCAAGCTCGAAAACGTCGAACTGAGCCAATTGGGCCGG
>CAYMXC010000293.1:0-1933 GCA_964394135.1 uncultured Phycisphaerae bacterium | reverse complement strand
GCACCTTCGATAATCGGCGAGTGGTCGTTGACAAGGACAACACGACGATTATCGAAGGTGCCGGCAAAAAGGCCGATATCAACGGCCGTGTGGAACAAATCCGTCACCAGATCGAAAAAACCACCAGCGATTACGATCGCGAAAAACTTCAGGAACGTCTAGCCAAACTGACCGGCGGTGTAGCCGTCATCAATGTCGGAGCCGCTACTGAAACTGAAATGAAGGAACGAAAAGATCTCGTCGATGACGCCGTCCATGCGACCAAGGCCGCGGTCGAAGAGGGAATCGTTCCAGGCGGCGGTGTAGTCTTCATCCGTGCCGCTGAGAAGGTTCAGGAACTGGCTAAGAAACTGACTGGCGACGAAAAAGTCGGGGCCCAGATCGTGGCCGACGCGCTGGAATATCCTGCCTGGCAGATTGCCGACAATAGTGGACTCGACGGTTCGGTCATCGTCGAAGACATAAAGGAAAAGAGTGGCCGATGGGGCTTCAATGCCGCCACGGGTGAGATGGTCGATATGGTCAAGGCGGGAATCATCGACCCGGCCAAAGTATCGCGATCCGCCCTCCAGAACGCCGCTTCCGTCGCAGGCTTGCTGCTGACCACAAATGTGACCATTACCGACCTCAAAGAGGAAAAAAAGCCCGTTGCCGGTAGCGTAAGTTAGTTATATAATAATGTATTCCAGGGGCGGTCTGATACGGTCGATCCACGACGGTGTCGCCGCCCCTGTGTTTTGATAAAATGATTACGATTATGATCAGTAAGCAGTTATGCCTGTGACGACAAAACGAGATTATTACGAAGTATTGGGAGTCGCAAAGGACGCAACGCCGGAGCAGATCAAAAAGGCCTGGCGCGAAGCGGCCCTAAAGTATCATCCGGACCGCAACAAGGAAAAAAAGAAAGAGGCCGAGGAAAAATTCAAGGAAGCTGCAGAGGCCTACGAAGTCCTCTCCGATCCCGAAAAACGCCAGATGTACGACAGGTACGGCTCAGAAGGTCTGCGCGGACAGGGTGTCCGAACGCATGACTTCCATCATATGGACCTGCGCGAAATTTTTGATATGTTCGGCCTGGGCGATATGTTCGGATGGTCGAATAACGGCAGTGGAAATTACGGGCAGGACCTGCAGACCGAAATCGAAATCGGGCTGGAAGACGTAGCCACCGGAATTGAAAAAGAAATTCAGTTCAGCCGCGAGGAAATTTGCGAGCGGTGCAAGGGCGATGGGGCCGCCCCGGGAACAAAACGTGAACAATGCCGTACCTGCGGCGGGTATGGCCAGGTAGAACAGACCCAGGGTTTCGGATTTTTTGTCAGCAGGGTGGTGACTGCCTGCCCCAAGTGCAACGGCAGGGGCGCCATTATCCACACTCCCTGCAAGGAATGCCGCGGCAGTGGGCGGACGACGCAAAAACGTCAACTGACTGTCTCCGTGCCCGCGGGAATCCAGGATGGACAGGTTCTGAGAATCCGTGGCGAAGGCGAGCCTGCCGAACGTGGTGGTCGACGAGGCGACCTGCATTGTTTGGTACGGATCAAGCCACATCCGTTCCTCTACCGGCAGGACAACGATCTGATCCTGGATCTGCCAATCAGCTTTACACAGGCTGCCCTGGGCGACAAAATCGAAATTCCAACGCTGGGGAAAAAAAATGTCCCCCTTGAAATTCATCACGGAACCCAGCCGGGAGAATTTATCCGGCTCAAAGGCCTGGGCCTGCCAGACCTGAGGTCCAGACGAGTCGGCGATATGATCGTTCGATTAATTGTGGAAATTCCAAAACGACTGTCGGAGGAGCAGAAAGACCTGTTGAAAAAATTTACTGAAACGGAAAACCGAAGCAAAGATGCCATGCCTGGTACTAGCGGCTTTTGGGACAAAATCAAAAACTACTTCGCAAGCCAGACTAATCATCGAAGCTAGG
>CAYMXC010000292.1:0-4160 GCA_964394135.1 uncultured Phycisphaerae bacterium | reverse complement strand
ATGCGGCGAGTGGGTAGTGCGGGCGGATTCGAAAAGAGAAAACCGGTTTCATAACTATATTGCAAGGGCTCCTATGGCCCTGAGAATATTTTTTGCGGAGTTATGGAGCCACTGGTAAAAACTCATCAACGGATTATGGGGTAGCAACGATGGAAGACCAATTGTTAACCAAGTTGTTCCACACGGTCGAACACTATAACGCATCCGATATTCACCTGATGACGGATGAATATCCCTATCTTCGGATAAAAAAATCGATCCGGGAGGCGAAGGTCGGGGAAAAGCTGACGGAGCAGGCGATCGAGCAGATGCTGTCGCCGACGCTGAGTGAGGAGGTGATGAGTCGATATCGGGAGCACGGCTACGCGGATTACGCGTATGAGACCGAAATTGTTGTCGAGGGCGAGCCACGGCGGGTGCGATACCGCATTCAATTGTATAAATGCAGGGGGAAAATGACGGCAGCAATGCGTCGAATAAAGCTGCAGGTGCCAAGTTTTGAGGAGCTTAATCTGCCGCCGGTATATGAGACCGCGCTGACGATGCGGCCCAAGGGGATTATCATTATCGGGGGGGAAACCGGCAGTGGAAAATCGACGACGCTGGCGACGATGATCAATTACATCAATCAGCGGCATGCGAAGCACATCGTGACTGTGGAGGACCCTATCGAATATATTTTCAAGAACGTCCGATCGCGGATCAATCAGCGGGAACTCGGGGAGGATTTCGTGAGTTTCCCGGAGGCACTGCGTGCTGTCGTTCGGGAGGACCCGGACATTATCGTGATCGGCGAGATACGGGATGCGGAGACGGTTCGGACCGCGATCACAGCGGCGGAGGTGGGGCATCTGGTGCTCACGTCGCTGCACACTACAGACAGTTCACAGACGTTTTATCGGATTCTGAATTTTTTCCCGCCGGACGAAAAGGACGCTGTTCGTCAGAATCTCGGGGCGACGCTGGTGGCGATTTTGAATCAGATGCTGCTGCCGTGCGTGAAGGAAGGAGTGGCGGTGGTTCCGGCGACGGAGGTTCTGATCAATAACGCCGTGGTGAGGATGTATATAGAACGCAAGGAAGAAAACAAGCTGGCGGACCTGGTGGCATCGGGTCAGGACGGGATGCATGATTTCAACAGTTCGTTACGACGGCTTTTATTCGACGAGATGATCGACAAGGAAACAGCGATGCGGGCGTCGCTGAATCCGAACAAGCTGGAAACGATGATCAGCGAGCATGGGAAGAAAAGTTGAAAAAAGTTCATAGTTCGGGGTACGGAGTGCGAAGAGAAGATGTATTTCTGCCTGCGCGGTAATGACCTTGAAGTGGAGGAAATCAAGAAGACGGTGCGTCAAGGTGCAGATTATCAATACGGTGGGGAAAGTCGTTGACAGACTCGAAAGGTCTAATTATAATCGAGCGTTACATGGGGTTATTTCAGGGGGAATCCATATGCCAGTATATCGAACCCGATCGGGACATTTTTATTTTTATCCGCACCGCGGCCACGGACTTACGCCAAGAACCGTCCGGATGATGGCCTATGCTCTTTTGACATTGGCGGGATGCAGCGGTCCACCACCCGACGACATTATTGACAAGCCCGTGACGCCCAAAGCGGATGCTGGTTTTGACCGCACTGTTGCATCAGGCGAGCGAGTGTATCTTAACGGCAGAATCAATACGGGTGGCAATTTTAGTTATGCATGGACTCAATTGAGTGGGCCACCGGTCAATCTGAACGACGCGAGCAGTCCGCAGACGTATTTTCTTGCTAGTGAAGTCGGAACCTGCGAACTGCAATTGACGGTGTCGATTAACGATTTGAGCGATTCGGACACAGTAGTGATTCATGTGACGGAAAAGGGCACGGATTTGCCGCCGATCGCCAATGCGGGGGCGGACCGCATCGTAAAGCCCGGTATTGTGGTTGAGATCGACGGCAGAGCGTCTTACGATCCTGGGGGCGGGACGCTGAGTTACAAGTGGCGCCAAATCGAAGGGCCGAACGTCACAATTAGTAATTCGGAATCGGCGGTGGCGAGTTTTACCTCGCCGGCAGTTACGAAGTCGACCAAACTATCGTTTGAACTGTACGTGCGAAATGCGAAGTATGACGCGGTGGATACGGTGACGCTGACGGTGTCGCCTACGGCTCAGTTGACTCAATACAATCTGGCGGTGCTGACGAAGGTCGGTGGAAGCGTTACGCCGAATCAGGGGGCATTCGATGAGGGAGTGAGCGTGTCGGTAAAGGCCAATGCGTACAACGGATGGAAATTCGATCATTGGGAGGGCGATCTGACGGATTCGATCAATCCCGGGTCGCTCACTTTCGACAAGAACAAATTCATCACGGCGGTTTTCGTCAAGCGTCAGTATTCGCTGACGACGAAGACGACTGGGCAGGGCACGGTTAATCCATGGCAGGGCACGTATGACGCGTTCAGCGAGGTGATATTGACGGCGACGCCGGCGAATGCACAATGGAAGTTCGATCGCTGGGAAGGCGACATTCAATCCGGGAGTAATCCGCTGACGGTGACAATGGACAGCGACAAAGCGATTACGGGGTGCTTCGTAGAAGTTGGGCAGGTTTCGTCGCCGAGTTTCGATCCGCCGGCGTCGATTTTATTTTCGGGAGCAGTCGATGTGACCATCACATCGGCGACGTCGGGGGCGTCGATTTATTATACGGTTGACGGGGCCGATCCTGTCAAAGGGGTTAATTTATATACGCAGCCGATTCCGGTAACGAAGACCACAACGATCAAGGCTCAGGCATTTAAGGCTGGGATGGTTGACAGCGAGATCATCACCGCCGAATACCATGTGATGGTGGTGCCGGCAGGAAAAAGAAAATAGTTCGAAGATCGTAGTTCGAAGAGTTAAGAGAAGATGTATCCCGCTTTCGCGGGAATGACAGAGGGAGAGGCGGGGATAAAAGAAGAAGATGGTGCGTCGCGACGCACCCTACTACGTATATCCCATTCTACAACTACCGCAAACCACACGGCTTATTTCAGGCCGGTAAGCAATTCAGAAATGTAGTGTTCCACGGAGGCGATGATGTCCGGCGTTGAACCGCCCTGTTTTTCGATGTCGGCGATGCGTCGGACGATGGCACTTCCGACAATGGCACCGTCGGCAACGCTGCAGACCATTCGCACCTGCTGTGGAGTCTTGATGCCGAAACCCACGAGCACGGGGATGCCGGAAATTTCCTTGAGGCGTGCGACATTGGCGGGCAGTTCTGGTGGAAGCTGATCGCGTTCGCCGGTAATTCCTGCGACGGACATGTAATATAGAAATCCGCCGGCGGTTTTTGCGATTTTTTCCTGTCGGGCCGGTGGAGTGTTGGGCGAAACGAGCATGGCGAGTCGCAGATCGGCTGAGGCGATTTTGGCAGCAAGGGCTGGAGCTTCTTCGAGGGAAAGATCGGGAATGATGAAGCCGTCGAAAGCGGCTTTTGCGGCGCGTTCGATAAAGGCATCGATGCCGATGCGGTAGACGATGGAGGCGGAGACCATGGCGATGAGTGGAATGGAGACCTGGTTTCGGATTTCACTGATGGCAGAGAAGATTTTCGCGACGGTGGTTCCGGTGTCGAGCGCACGGGTAAAGGCATTTTGAATGACGGGGCCATCGGCGACGGGGTCTGTGAACGGGAATCCCAGTTCGATGCCTGCGACGCCGAGTTTTTCGAGTCGGCAGATGAGTTCTGACATAACAGTGATGCTCGGCTGGCCTGCCACGAGGAAGGGAAATAAACCTTTTAGGCCGGTGCCGGCCAATTCCCTGAATTTCAGATCGATTCTGTTTGCCACGGTCGTATATCCTCTAAGTTCAATGGTTACTATTTTTAAACTTTTAATTTTTTACATTTTAATATGTTTTCTTTTTTTCGGTACGCAGCTGGTCGAGTCGCGCGACTTCCATGCAGTCCTTGTCGCCCCGGCCTGAAAGATTGATGACGAGCAGTTTGTCTTTTGGCAGTTTGGGAGCTAGTTTGACGGCGTAGGCGACGGCGTGTGAGGACTCGAGAGCTGGGATGATGCCTTCTACTTGGCACAGGAGTTTGAATGCGTCGATTGCTTCGTCGTCGGTGACGGCGGTATATTCGACGCGGCCTGTCTGATGCCAGTAGGCGTGTTCAG
>CAYMXC010000291.1:0-4167 GCA_964394135.1 uncultured Phycisphaerae bacterium | reverse complement strand
ATATAACTCAAATTCAGTGCTGTCGAATCAAATCGGGTTACAACACCCAGAATTCGTTTGACGACGGTTATAAACAGGATGCACAGAAGGATCAGCCCGATGCCCCCGACGCCGAAAATATTTCCCAGAAATTTTCCCACATCTTCATTATTGGCCCGTGTCTCTGCGATAAAGGGAACAATAATGCTTTCCACAACAGGAGCGAAGATAGAGGAGATAAAAAGAATCAAACTATAGGAAAAGAAAAAAGCATCGGTTTCACTGGTTACACCAAACCACGCTGCTATAAAAAAAGGTACCAGCAGCCCCAATCCTTTACCTATTGCAGAGCAAAAAGTGGTAATGATTGTATCTCGTATCAATGGCTGATGAATGGATTTTGATGCGATCGATTTTACAAAATTCATTTTGTGTGATATTTATTCCGACTACACTGTTCGGCTCAGGATTCCCGATTCATTTGTTTTCATTGCAGGTCTGCCATTCCCGCACAAACGCAAGGAAAACCCCGCCGAACAAAGCCACAAAGCCGCTTATTACGACGATCATCGTCTTTTTGGGTTTGATCGCTTTTTTTACATAATCCGGTTCTGCAATGACTACGATTCCCTCCACCAGTTCCTGTTGGGTCCGGAGCTTATCAATCTCTTTATTGATCTTTTTTATCTCCGCCGGGATGTCATTTTCCTGTTGGAGCTTCAACTTCTGAATCCCCTGACGCAATCCGATCAGTTCAATTTCCGATGTGGCAGTTTGTTTGATGATGGTCTCATCAAGGGCATCCTTCTGTCCCTGATATTGATCCATCAACTCTTGAGTTTTATCCAGCTCGATCTCGTAATTTTTAAGTTGTTCGTATGTTTGGCTTATCATGCTGAGATTCTGTTGAAGATTATTGGTCAGCAGTATTGATGAGAGGACGCCTTCCTTGCCGGGGTTCTTTGCCATGTCCGATTTTTCTTTAAGCAGGTCGCGAGTGTTCGCTTCTAGCGTTGCAAGGGTCTGCAAAAGCTTACTTTTCGACTCATTCAGCATCACTGCCCTTTTTTTCAGCCGATCGATCCCTCTTTGGAAATTCAGTTGTTCCTGCTTCGCCAGGTTACTGTCTGACTTTATGATTTCCTGCTTCTTTCTGATGGCTTCATTTTGATTTTCGATGTCCAGTTTTATTCCCTGAATCTTGTTCTCGAGCAGGGTGATATTCCCAAGCGATTTTTGAATCTCAGCATCCAGAGCTTTGCGCTTGTTCTCTGCACGCGGAGCATAGATCGCCTGAATCTCGTCGATCAGTTTGTCCAGGATTTGCACACCACGTTCGGGTTCCGATGTCTCATAGACTATGTTGATCAGTTCGCTGTTCTTGTTGGCCTGGATGGAAATGCCGTTATTGATGCTTGATGTATATCGTAATTCATCAAGATTGAGTGCGGAAACGATCTTTTTCGTGAAACTTCCCGTGCTCACGATCTGCTGGATGTCGTCCAATGTTGCCGAGTAAGCCAATCGACCATCGCCAGCGTCCACGCGGCCAAGTTTGATCGTGGCGGTTATCTGGTAAATCTTAGCCATGAAATGGGTTGTGTAAATTTTGGCCCCGATGACCATAAGAAGAAAAAGAGCCAGGATTAATTTGTATCGTTTTCGAACCGCCTGCCAGAATCGATATAAATCAATCTCATCTTCATAAGATTGATACGTATTGTCGCTCATTCATGACTCCTAAGGATGCAAGGGAATGTGACCATTGTGACGGTATTATCATCTTTGTCTGATATCCCGTCAAGTCTTTTGGCCATCGTTGTGGAAAGGTGTCTGCCCAAATTTTCCGGCAACCCCGAATCGCAGATTCCCCCACTTTTATTTCCGACCTTTTTTGGGGAGGCGTTTTCCCTCCATCCGATGTCATTTCCGCGCAGACGAAAACCCATCTTCGAACTATGAACTATGAACGATGAACTTTTAGCACTGTGCGTATCCGCAGGAGTGACATTTGACGCAGCCTTCCTCAAAGGTGAGGTTCCCGCTGCACTCCGGACATTTGATCTTGAAGGCCGACAGTTTCGATCCGCCGTTCCCATTGCCGCCGTTGCCGCCGAACGTCTTGACTGCTGCACTCTTGGCCGGTTCCAGCGGTTTGTCGATCTCGTCAATATCGATCTCACCAAGCAGGATCGCCTGCAGGCCGAAACGCGCTTTGGCCCGCTGGTAACGCATAAGTCCCTTCGCCAGGCCGTCACCGAGGCTCATGATTCGCCCGTCCTTGCTCGGAACGGTCAGACTCGATCCGATATCGCGGAGCTGGTCGATCACATGCTTGAGTGACCCGCCAGAACGGAGGAACAGAGAAATCATGCGGCAGATGGCCTCAAGGTCCGACGCGGCAATGTCGCCGCCCTTGCCGAGCTGGGCAAAAACCTCAAGCTCCTTCTGTCGTTTCGGATCGACTGTGATGGACACATGCATGTGGCCGAACGGCGTGAGCTGCCGGATGCGAACCGCGGGCAAACAATCAGGCACAGAAACGGGTTCAAATTTAGTAGGGGCGGGAGCCTCCTTGCATACTTTATCCTCTGCCGCCCCCGTCGAGCCACTAGTGGTTTGGGCCTTCTTGGTTTTCTCGGTTGCCATCGGTTGATCGCTCCGGCAGCCGTCACGATAAACCGTTACGCCTTTACAGGCAAGTTTGAACGCTTCCCGGTAAATCGTATCGACCTGGTCGATCGATGCGTCATGCGGGAAGTTAATGGTTTTAGAAATACTCGCGGCGCAGTGCCGCTGGAACGCCGCCTGCATCTTCAGATGCCACTCCGGAGCGATATCGTGCGCACATACAAAAACACGTTTGACGTCGTCAGGAATGCCTGCGATGTGCTGAATCGATCCTTCCTTGGCGATCTGTTCAAAAATCTCATCCTTGCAGAAGCCTCGTTCCTGGGCGATGCGAAGAAAATGCTCATTGATCTCAATCAGAGGCTTGGCGTCTTTTCTTTCCTTCAAAACGTTGCGGTAAAAGACCAGGCTGAACAGCGGTTCGATGCCGCTGGAGCAGTTGGGCAACATGCTGATCGTGCCGGTGGGGGCGATGGTGGTAACCGCCGCGTTCCGCATCGGTTGATGATATTTCGTGTCCCAGATGCTGCCTTCCCAATTCCGGAAACACTCGCGAGTGCGGGCTAGATGCTGTGATGCCTGATGGCCTCGGTCATTGATGAATTTCATCAATTCTTCCGCCATTGCCACACCCTCATCGCTGTTGTATGCAATGCCCAGTTTGAACAGCGCGTCGGCAAAGCCCATGATTCCCAGGCCGATTTTCCGATTCGACTTGCAAAGCTGGTCAATCTGCGGCAGCGGATACTGGTTGGCGTCAATCACGTTATCCAGGAATCGGACAGAAATATCAACAGCCTCACCCAGCGACTCCCAGTCAATGACCGCCTGCCCACTGTCCTGCTTGACGAAAAGCCCAACATTCAGGCTGCCCAGGTTGCACGCCTCGTAAGGCAGCAGCGGCTGTTCACCGCACGGATTGGTCGCCTCGATCCGACCGAGCTGCGGCGTTGGGTTGTCCCGATTGATTCGGTCGATAAAGACCACGCCGGGTTCGCCGGTGGCATGGGCATTCTTTACAATGATCTTCCACAGATCGTTCTTGGTATAAAGTGTCTTCGGATCGACCTGTTTGATCTGGCCGGTATTATCCCGGACAGGGATCAGCGATCTAATATCATATTTCCAGATTTCAATGTCCTTGGGAATGAAAAATTCCTCGCCCGTCCGCGGGTTGCGAACAACATGAGGCGAATTCGGATCCGCCAGAAATTCGTTCATCCAGGCGTCTGTGATTTTTACTGAAATATTATAATTGTTGAACTGATTCAAGTCTTGCTTTGCGAAGATGAATTTCAGAATATCGGGATGGTGGATATTCATCATGCCCATATTGGCGCCGCGCCGAAACGCACCCTGCTGGATGGCATTGGTGGCTTCAGAGAATGCCCGCCAGAAGGTGATCGGACCGCTGGTGGTTCCGCCGGAACTCTGGATGAAATCACCTGTTGGACGCAGTTCATCAAAAGCGAAGCCTGTGCCCCCGCCGGCCTTCTGGATCAGTGCGGTCTGCTTGATTGCTTCAAAAATATCATTCACGCTGTCCTTGACGGGAAG
>CAYMXC010000290.1:0-4186 GCA_964394135.1 uncultured Phycisphaerae bacterium | reverse complement strand
CGGCTGTTTCAATGACGTAATCGTCTTTGGCAGCAATGAATTCTTATATTGATAAACTCGGCCCCACATACCGATATCGAAATTTCCACCATCGCCCTTTATGGTCAGGGGTTCAAACGGCTTCAATACACGTTCTTTTGTAAAGGGCTTTTCCCACGGGCCAATTCCGTGATAGTTGAACGTCTTTGAGGAAAAAATCTTCTTTTTGCCGTCAATTATTGAGAAAATAACTGCACGATACGCTCCCACCTGGTTGTCGCGGGCAAACGGTGCTGCAAACTCGTCGTTCGATGCAATGGTCGTCGTAAAGATGATTTTGTTCGATGGCGAAACCACTTCAACCTGCACCGGATTTCCGCCGGTCTTGCTCTTGAGCAGAGAGTACCGCGGCGTCATATAAATTTTGGCTGACGATACTGCCGGGACAACATCGAGATAATTTTCCACAATTTTGAACGGCACGATCTGCTGCATCAGCACTTCGGATTTCGCCGTGTCCGTTACCTGGAAAAGCAAACGGTCGTAGCTGGTGCTTTCAATGATGGCGCTAACATCAAATTGTTCGACAGAGCCGGATTTGACGCTAATCGTCTTTTTCACAAGTGATTGTTCCGGCAAAAAGCCGCCCGACGACAGCAGCTTGACGGAATATTCCAGATTCGAGTCTTTTCCTGCAGATGCCTGTAACTTTTGGGCTAGCGCTCCAAAGTTCGGATTGTTCACCGCCACTTCCTGAAACGACGTATTGCTTCCGCTGATTTTCAGAGTCGCAAACGAATCTGTTTTTTCATAGTTACCCAACCCGGCCATATCTGTAAATCCAACACGTTCAAGACCGAGCCACGACCGGCAGAAGTTGACTTTGATTTCCTTCCCAACCGGATTCGAAATACCCAGCGTATCGAAAGGAATACAGATTTCTCCCTGCCATACCTGGCAGTCGTCGATGCGTACCTTATTGGTGGTTTTGTACTGCCATTGGCCGTCAAACGGCGCAAATGGCATAAGACTTTCACAATAACCGCCGGCAACGTTGCCCCCGAAACGATAGAGCTTACCATTAATATCCAGCCAAAACTCAAAGGATTCGCTGCCCCAGGCATCCGGTTCCTTTTCGCCGCGGGCTTCACCCTTGATCAATTTATAGTTGCCGGGAAATACGCTTTGAAATCCCACGTAGAGATTTTTCCCGTCGTGACAGAATAATGGATTGTTGTCCTTGTACGAAAGCGACTCTTCCGGCTTCTGTCCATCAATCAACGTAATTATCGACGAGGCATGCTTCCATGCGTCCTCGCCCAAAGTGCCGTTCATCACCGGTCCGGACGTAACCTGCGGAACACTCAAAAAGGTCTTGAATCCCTGACTGGCATCCACCATCTTAACCCCTGCCGACGCCATAATTTCCTGTGGAGTCAATGCACGCTTATACACTTTTATTTCCCGGATCAGGCAACTGTCTTCATTCCAGGGTGCCGGGTTCGTGCAACGATCTATGAACGGTCCCGTATAGATGAAAGTCGAATTGGCTGGAAATTTCGGAACGTACGGCTGCTTGAATTCGCCCTGCAACATCCCGTCTAGAAAATATTTGACTGTGGCGCCGTCCCACGTGCAGGCCGCCTGATACCAGCGGTTGTGTTCGATTGGCTTGGTCGAGCCCGTTGCAGAGGAATCGTTATAATCTTTGAACGCGAAGTAAAGCAGTTCATTGCTTATCTGGTAGAAGCTGATTCGCTCTCTGGCATTTCCCTGCAGCGTCAGAAGTGCCCGGCAAAGCATTGCATTTTTCGGCTTAATTGGTTTATTCAGAAAAGTGAAAATGATCGTGCCGTTTTCGCCCATGAATTCCGATGCTGGAATCCTCGGCAGGCTCTGCGTGCTGCCGACCGCCAGGCCGATCTTGCCGTCAGGAGCTTTGACAAAAGGCCCGTTGATTTGAATCTTTTCTCCACCCGCATTGACCGTCACCGGACCGTCAAATTTTAAAACCAGGGATGGGTCGTCTTTTTTCGTTTCCGCAGAAGCCAGAGAAACTGCCGCCAACATCAGAGAAATTGTCAAATTTTTCAACATAGCGTTTCTGCTCCATCATAAAGGTGAGTTTATATGGTTTATGCCGAATTATATTACGAAAAATAGAGATTAGGTAATCTCAGGCAGAGATAGCGATAGATACTTTACGGCTGTGAATACCAGGGAATACTTCCTGGGTTCATGTGTCCCTTGAGCTTATTGTATGCATACCAGGAACCGTGCCCATCGAAATAAAGGAAGTTCATTCCTTTATTATGAAAATCGCCCCAAATAGTTTCGTTGTTTTGGGCTGCATAATTATACAAACCGGCTTGTGTCCCCGGAAACATAAAGCTTTGCTTCCAATCCATCAGCAGCATGACTCTTGCGGGTTCTCTCGTGTTTTCCTGTGTGAGCCAGGTGGTAGGGAAGGTTGGGGCATCTTGTGGATGGTACTTACCACGGAACGGATAAACGTTCATTCCATAATGAGGCTGCCAGACATAATACATTTCGGCGGTATTATTCGGACACTGCAGGATACTTGTTCCGCCATGCTTGTTTCCGGACATGATCGACCAGCTGCTTTTGGTTATCTTGGGGTCTTTCAGATAATTCCGCATGATCACCGGATATGGAAAGTTTTCCGGCGGAGTAGGATTTAGCGGATAAAGGTATCCCCATGTCTCAGGCGGACACTGATAGCCGTTAAAATCATTCGAATACATGGCATACATGAGTCCGAACTGCTTGAAATTGCTCATGCATACAGTTTGTTTGGCCTGTTCCCTCGCCCTGTTAAGGGAAGGAAGCAATATGGAAATCAAGACCGCGATAATCGCCACGACAACGAGAAGTTCGATCAAAGTGAAACCATGGATGGATTTTGATAAACCGTTACGATCATTTCTCTGTTTCATAACAATGTCCTTTATATTACAACGTGGATTATTCACTTAATTCGTTTCCGATTACTCCTCAAACAACATCTTTAAGAAAGCAGGATCGATTCGCCTTGCCGGCCCGATCGATAAATGGCATCGATCAACTCAACCACCTTCTTGCCGTATTCCCCATCACACTGGGGCTTGTGGTTCTCGGTAATCGCGGACTCCAGATCCTGCCATTCCCTTTCATAACCCGGAACATACTCACAAACGATCTCGCTCGTCGTTGCTCCTTGCGATAACTGGATATTGCCCCACGGGTCGATTTCCATCATCCCCTGGGTTCCGATCAGACGAAGAACGATTTGATCCGTCTTGAAGGTATATCCCTGACAAAGAAGAAGCGTAGCGGCCACGCCGTTTTTGAATTCGATGTAGGCCATAATATCGCTTTCCACTTTAACATCTTTTCGATTGTGCCCCACGCTTGCCCGCACAAACACCGGATCGGCCCCCGCCAGGTAAAGCAGATGGTCAATCTGATGCGGACCGGTGTTCATCAACGGGCCGCCCCCGCCTTTGGCCGGATCGAGAAACCACGGTGCTCGCTTTTCCCAGCCATAATAGCCGTAAACCGTATCCACGATCATGGTCAACTGGCCGATCTTTCCCTCCTGCAATAACTTTTTCGCCATGATCAGCGACGAATAATACTGATGGGTTTGACCCACCACGATTTTCAATCCCTTTTCATCGGCCTTGCGAACCAGCTCATCGCATTCCGCCACGGAATTGGCCATCGGCTTTTCCATCAGCAGATGACAACCCGCGTTCAAAACTGCCATACCTGCGTCAAAATGCAGATGATGCGGCAGACAAACCGCAGCCGCGTCGAGCGACTCCTTACCGAGCATTTGCCGGTAATCCGAATAAAAGTTGCATTTTCTTTCTGCGGCAAAGGCCTCGCCCTTTTTCACGTCGATTTCGCTCACCGCCGCCAGACGCAAATTCGGTAACGTACCGATCGCGTCGGCGTGACTCTTGGCAATATTGCCTGTCCCTATGATTCCAACATTCAACATTAAATATTCTCCTCTTTTTCGCTATCAGCCGATCGTCGGGTCGCATCGAGCATCGCCATGACTTCCAGCGTGTCTTCTATTTCCACCGGCGTTTTTCCAGTTCGAAAGAATTTCTCGATTTCCGTCAACTGGGCCGTATAAGCTCGTTCCATATCCACAAAATACGAAGATCCCGTTTCGGTCACCCGCAGTGTTCCGCCG
>CAYMXC010000289.1:0-4232 GCA_964394135.1 uncultured Phycisphaerae bacterium | reverse complement strand
TTGAGGCGGGGATCAAGGAATTTCCGTGCCTGCTCGTAGTCGGTAATCCCACGATTATAGAGAATTTGTGCAATGGTCGGACTGACACCAAGCTTAACCGCAAGGTCCCGGGTGCCGCTCCAGGGTTCTGCTATACGCCACTGCCGATCCAATTTTTTTCTCCACTTCAGAAACCAGTCCAACTTTATCCTAAAGGCATTGATTTTCCAATAATAAATTAAAACCTTGTAACAAAAAGAATAAAGTTAATGGACGGCGCAAAACAAAAAATTCTCTCTGCGAAAAAAGGGGGGAAGGCGGGCCCCAATGGAGGCAACATGGGACCCGCCCGAGGGATCGCGTCAGCCCCATGGCTGACGTAATAGACACATGAACTTGATCTTTTTCAGTTCGCTCCGAACAGCTTCAGTACGCTCATGGCGTTTTCGCCAATCATGGACAAGGCTGCGGTCTGCATCTGGTACAGCGTATTCAGCCGAGTCAGAGACGCCATTTCCAAGGCATAGTCGGTATCGCGAATTTGCGATATCGCCGATGACAGTGATGTTTTGGCCTCCGACAACATACTTTTCATGCCGTCGATCGTATGAGTCTGAAACGCACCGACAGCAGCCTGGGCCTTGGCAACCTGGAGTGAAGCTGCCTTGACAATCCGCTGGGCCTGACCGGGATGATCAATTGGATTGTACGCCCCACCGCTTTTAAGCTGACTGAGATAACCTAGCGTACCGCTGCCCAGGCTGGACGAACTTAAGTTGCCGATGCCGATGGTCGTAATGTCGCTGAGCGAGGGCGACAGGGCAAAGGTAGCCCCGCCGTTTGTAACGGTGAACGATTCAGTTGCTCCTTTGGTCGTCTGAAACGCGTCTGTGAGGTTGAAACTGCCGGTAACCCCGCCAACATTGAAGCTGACACTGGACCCGTTAACGCCGGCCAACCGGCCGTTGACGCTGATCACAGCGTCGGTGCCGATATCCTGACTCACACCACCGGTCAGGGAAAAACTGCCGCTTATCACGTCCACCTTCACCAATTCGGTATCGCCATACTTCTCGCTGCGAAAATACAAAACATTGTTGCTGGCGATCGCCGACACGCCGGTCGAGGCGGTATTGGCATTGACAATTCCCGCCATATCGGAAATGGACGCGCTGCCGACAAAACTGACCTGGGCCGTACCGAGACTGCCGGTCACATTCAATGTCACGGCATTACCGGAAGCAAGTCCAGCAGCGGAAAAAGTAACCTGAGCTCGGGAAGCGGCCGAAACAACCTTGACCTGTAAATCAGTGTTGTCAGCCTGTGAGCGGGCGCTAATACCAACATCGGTGATTTTAGTGGAATCGACTCCTGTCACATTCACAGCATAGCTACCATCGATAAGCCTACGACCATTAAAAGACGTGGCGCTTACCAGCCGATCGATCGACTCAATGGCTGAATCAATCTGGAGCTGCTTGGCTTGCTTCTCGGATTCGCTAAGGGCTGATCCGTTGGCCAGTTCCACCGTGAGAGATTCAATATCATCGACAAGATCGGAAATCTGCGTCATAGCCCCATCGACAACATTCATCATGGAATTGACACGATCAGCATTATTCCATGCCGACGCGGAAGCGGTCAGGTCGAAATCCAGAATAGCGGATGCTATCAGCCCGGCCGGGTCATCGGCGCCGGAATTGATTCTCAGGCCGGTAGACAACCGAAGCATGGCCGTTTGTTGCTGAATTCTTGTCCGGTTCATCGTATTCAAAACCTGATAAAAACCGGAATCGGAAAGTAAAGACGACATACGATCCCCTCCTTGTTTATACAAGGATACATACACATCATTCACACTGGTGCCATCGCTGTTTAAGTTTGCTGAAAACAGGACTCCAGTCGCTATTGATTCGCAAACTCAAACGAAAACAGGCATCGCCTCTAGTGAAACTTAAAATACAAAAAACCGATTGTCAAATCGGTCAATGATAAGACAGGAAAAGAGATTTTATCAGAACGGAACAAAGAAAAGACCGCTGATAACCGCCAACAAACGACTCAAAAAATGAAAAATGTTTCCTGGATCAATCAGCCTAAACTGGCATTCCGAAAACGAATACACGAATCCACCAACACAGCGCAGCGATGAACGCTGCACCGGGAATGGTAAATATCCATGCGGAAATGATCCGTCGAACAACGTTCCAGCGGACAGCCGTAAAATTCTTGGCCGCACCCGTACCCATAACGGAGCAGGTAATAACGTGGGTTGTGCTGACGGGTGCGCCGATGGACGCCATACCCATAATGACGGCTCCGGAAGAAAACTCGGAGGCAAAGCCGTCCACGGGCTTCAGATCAACCAGTCGCTGACCCATAGTCTTAATGATCCGCCATCCGCCGACACTGGTGCCCGCCCCCATCATAAGTGCCGACATAAATTTGACGTAGAACGGAACGGGAAATTCGCCGGACGGCGCATGGATAAAACCGGCCGTAATCAAAGCCAGGGTAATAATACCCATTGAGGTCTGTGCGTCGTTCATCCCGTGCGAAAAAGACATCCACGCGGCAGAACCGATCTGGGCCCATCGAAAATGCTTATTAGCCCTGGCGGGATGCGAACGGTGAAATACCCAGTAGAGAATGGATACGCTGATCGTACCGGCGATTATGCCTATTATAGGCGACAAAACCATCGCCAGAAGAACCTTTCGAATACCAATCCAAACCAAACCGTTAAAACCTATCGAGGCAATACCCGCTCCGATCATTCCGCCGACCAGAGCATGGGTTGAGCTGGAAGGCAAACCGAAATACCATGTAATCAAATCCCAGCCGATCGCGCCGACAAGGGCAACCAGAACGATGGACATGCCGAAATTTGCCGATTGATTCGAAATGTTGATCAACCCCTTGCCGATAGTGTATGCAACGGCAGTATGCGCCAAAGCACCGGCAAAATTAAGAGTCCGAGCCATGATAATCGCATTGCGGGGGCTTAAAGCCCGCGTTGAAACACAAGTGGCAATGGCATTGGCGGCATCATGAAAGCCATTGACGAAATCAAAAGACAATGCCAGAAGAATAACCAGCACAAGTTCAAAAGACATTTATAATTTACCCTCAAAAACTTGATATCTTGAATCCAATTATAGCCATTACCCTTACGCATTTTTGACCAGAATCATCTCGATCACACCGGCAACCTTGGAGCAAAGATCCAATGCGCCTTCAAATCGTTCGTAAATCTCTTTCCACTTGATCAAGTCCAGCACATCATTGGGCTTTTCAAAGAGTTCTCCGACAGCCTGACGCGAAAGCGCATCGGATCGGCTTTCAAGCCGGCCGATCTGAGCGCAACAAGCCTCCAGCTCTTCAAGATCCTTGAGAGTGGGCAAATACTTCACTGCCTTGTGGATCTCCTTGACGGCATCGATCAAAATGGTGCATAAATCCATACAGACAGGAGTCACTTCCTTGAGCTTGAAAGTCATGATTCGATTGGCCAGCGATTCCACGGCATCAAGAACCTTATCCATGTTGGATGCAAGCGCATGAATATCCTCACGCTCCAGCGGTGTACTGAAACTACGATTGATTTTTCGCAAAATTTCATGCGTAATCACGTCGCCCTTCCGCTCAAAATCCTTGATAATGGGAGCCTTCTGTTCCCGCGTGTTGACATCCCGGAGAAATTCCGCAAGACTCTGTGAAGCACTGATCATATTGGAACTGGCTTCCTCAAGCAGTTCAAAAAACTTCTCCTCTTTAGGAATAAACGAAAATCGCATGGATCAACTCCTTGTCTTCAAACTTTTAAATGCGTAAACTCTTAAACCTTGGTTTAACCAAAACCAATGTATACGTTCAGGTTTTGTGTATTTTATATTAAGATCGTGTTAAGGCAATAAAATAAGTCAAAAAGGATGAGATGATTGCAAATATTGCCCATAATAAGCAATTCTAATAAACAAGACGCCCTACAACACAACTTTTGCATTTGCCAAACAGGCGGCATGATGTTAATGTATTGAGGACAATTATTTTAAGACGCTGAAGATTTTATTCAGCCGGCTTTTGAGGTACAGTATGGCTCTTTCATCACGAATCATGGTACAAAAAATGGGTAAGGTGGCCGTAGTGGATTTTATCGACGCGGCAATCATGGATATGCAGCAGATTCAGCAGATCACCGAAGAACTTGAAGACATGGTGGACAGGCAGGATCAGAAATTGCTGCTGATGGA
>CAYMXC010000288.1:0-4232 GCA_964394135.1 uncultured Phycisphaerae bacterium | reverse complement strand
GATGGAACGGATCGTCCATCGGGACAATCGCAATCGCATGAGTCGATGAATCTGAAATGGTTCGAAGGATTGGGCCTGACGAGTCTGGCCGTCAGATGGCAGACGTTACAGAACCCGTAAGAAACCGCCTTGGTGCCGAGCAGACATGCCGGGTGGTGTGAGAGGCAGAGGCCTAAAGCCTCTGCCTACTCGATTTGGTATACGGATTATCACTCTTGTCCAAAATAACTTTTGAAAACTGAAAGATTAAAAAAGTCTCAGCGATGCGGTATAGTTGTTTTGTTCAAGAAACGCTATAACTTCAACACGGAGACAAAAACGATGGTAAAGGTCGGCAGCCTGTTTACGCAAGTGCTTTCTTTGATTTCCCGGCAGGAATTTGATCGGGCGGTGGTTCGCCATCGAGCCGAACACGGGGCCAAAGGGGCGGTCAAGCTTCATCTGGAGTCTTTCGAACCTGGCGGCCATGCTGCGGATGAACCTGCTGACGTATCGGGACTTGTGGCGATGGCTGGATGCCCCGTACGGCACCCCGGTCGCCGAGCCGGTGTACGAGCAAATGACGTTGTTTTGAAAACATGCTGGACAGCAGGAGAACGTAGAGAGCGAAAAAGGAGGAACCTGAACCGGAAAATCGACGATCTTGTCCGAAACAAGGCCTCAAATACGAGAAATGACAGGGCAACGTAACAAAGCACAATTATTTTTGGACAGCAGTGATATCGAAGATTGTCCGTGTCAAGCCCAATCCCCAGCATCGCCGATACAAATGTTCCCTGGCGGTAAAAACGCGTCGATCGTCCAGGAAAGAGCCTCTACTCGATGGTCGGTGAAAATAAATTTTACGTATTGCGTCATTTTTCATGCTCGCAGTATTCGCGGTAGTGGTTATAGAGTCCTTTCGCCTGGGTGTAGCAGGAGTTGGGGCTCAGGAAGTGCGAAAATTCAAAAGTGATCGCGTCGGTATAGCCGGCGGTTCGGGCGGCGTTAAGTTTCAGTAAAAGCTTTTCCCACTTGATGGGTAAAAACTTGATCGGCATATCGCGGTCGAAGGTCTCGGAATTCGTCCAGCACGTGATTCCGTACTTGTCGGCCAGGGTTTTGTTGATCTTCAGGAAGTCGACCAGTTCGCCGAAGTCGACGTGGCCGTCTTGAAAGGCGACGATATCGACCGCGTCTTTGATTCGGTCCATGATCTCGTTCCATTCCTTTTCGTGCTATTCCGGCGAGATGCGATTCTGAGTTACGATATTACTTGTAAACGCGTCGCATGCCTTGCAGCCTTCGATATAAGGAGAGATCAACACCGGTAGATCGGCGATTTGTTTGCAGAAACGGCCCATCGAGGCGAGAATATCGACCAGGCCGTGGACGTTCCGCCCGACCTCCTGCGTCAGGTACCAGCCCTTGAAAGCAGGGGAACTGCCGTATTTATTCCATGCTTCCTCGACCACGCGTTTGCTCAAATCGACTTCCTTTTGATGTTCGCCGTGATGCCAGTAATGGCCGGAGTCATACGTGCCGAAGAAAAATTCCATCCCGTGCTTTTCCGACAGGTCCAGGAAGAGTCGGACCAGGTCGACCGGCGGTAAAAATCCTTGCTGGTATTTCTGAAGCACCTCGGAAGGGTAGGTCATCCATCGCCTGTGTCCGCTGCGGATCAGGATCACTCGCTGAATGCCGATAGCCTTCATCGAGGCAAAGTCGAGGTCCCATTCTTTTCGGCCCCAGTTCTGTGCGGGGATATCATGGCTGATTTCGTCGAGAAACGTCCCGGTGATTTTCATGGCGTGTTCCTTGTCAATTTGCGATTGGTTTATTGGGTTTTATTTTTAATTCAATCGGCCGAAGCTCAAACGGCTCGGATTGAATGGTGACAATATTGTTTTCGATCGGGATATCCACCCCATCGAGCCAGTCGCGGGCGGACTCGACCGTCGGAATCCCGGTCAGACGGAGCGTGATCTTTTGCGATAAGGGCGCTTTATTGAGCAGGGTGACTTGATACCGGTCCCCCTTTTGCTTTAAAGCCACCTCGACCGCTCCGTAGGGTTTAAAAGACAAATGCGGTTTGACGCCGACACGCGTTAAAATCGATTGAAGCATCGCTGCCGACGACGTCAGGTCGCTGTCGAACCCGCAGCCCAGGACGACGACGGTTCCTTTTCCGATCTTTTTACAAATCGCCGCGGGCTCCTTGCCCTGCCAATACAGCAGAGCGGTTGCGTCCTTCGATTGCGGGCAAAATCCGTCGGCCACCAGACAGGAACGAGCGGATTCCGACAAAACGACTTTTCCCGCGGTGTGCGGCGTCATTTTGATGTTCCATCGGGCGTATAAAGCGTGATTTTCGTCACGATCGGTTAGAAATTGTCCGACGTAGGTCCCGCCGTTGCGGACAAAGGCGTCGATGCGATCGCGAATGTCGTTATTCAGACGCGTGCAGTTGGCATCGAGCAGCACAACGCCCTGCGGGATTCTGGATATGTTTTCCGCGTCCGTAACGCGATATTGATATCCGAGTTTAGTCAGTAAATCGTAGAATCGGACGTAAAACCGGGCGAGTTCGGGCCAGTTCTGCGGTCCGGCGAACAACTCGTCCTGAAAACTGCCGACACAGAGATTGTCGTAGATACGGTCGAATTCCCGTATGCGGTACACGACAGGTTTGATACGCGACCAATCGGCGAGACGCCGTCCCTCGGGCCAGAAACAATATTCCATACCCAGCGTATCGTATTGTGCGCCGTGTCCGACCGAAGCGATACTGGTGGGCGGACTGGGCGGCGTTTTGCCTTCTTCGATCATCATGTGTACGCCGTACCACTCAGCCAGGGCGGGCAAAATCGCCGCCGCGACGCTGTCTTCGAAATTACTGTGAACCAACAGGGCATTGTACTGTTTGCACATTTTTATCCACCCGGTCGGCCAGAGTCCGTTCGGCGCATCGTACACATCCAGCGGCCAGGGCAGACCCATTTTCAGCATGATCGGACGCTGTGAGTCCTGGCTGCGGATGGCCTGACAGATCTGGGAATAAACCGTTACCGCCTGCTCCCTCCTCAACCGGGTGAACAGGCGAAAATAATCGTTTGCCCCATGGACGGAAAGATACTTAAGGGTCGGCGGCGTCACCTGATCCCAGGACGTTACGGTTTGATCCACCGCCTGGGCGACTCTTTCCAGCGACCATCCGTTTTGCTTCAAATACGCACGCCACGCGGCTCGTAAACCGGGCGTCTCGTCGGAATCGAGATAACCGACGGGATTGTCCTGATGACCGATCGTGGGACACCAGCCGAAGATCAGCGGTTCATTTTTATATCGATCGGTCAACGCCCGCCACATCGAGCTGTATCGGTCGGAAAATTCCCTGCTGAAATTGCTGGGTACCAGACGGTTGTTTGTGAACTGGTCTTTGGGAAACCAGGAAATCCCGCTGAAAAGCAGCGTCTTAACGATGATTTTCATGCCCGTTTCTCGGGCGGTCTGCAGATACTGGTCGATCGGTGCCCAGTTGTATACTCCCGGCTGGGGTTCCAGGTCCTGCCATTGAATGTCCGGGACAACCCAGTCGAATCCGCCCTCCTTGATCCGTCGAAAGGCTTCGACATTTCCCGGACCGACGTACATCATCCCATAACCGTTGAACCGTTTCATATTTCGATCCGGACCCGTAAAGGTCTCGGGCATCACGCCGACGGGTACGGAGCTTTCAACCTTCTCCTGGCCGACGGTGACTTTGACTACAAGACGATAGCTCCCGGCCGGAAGATCCAACTTGTCCGCGACATATTCCAGTGTGTGAACCTGCTTGGCCGGCAGCGTGATTTTCTGAACACGCGGTAATAATGCTTCAGTGCTTCGGCTACCGCGATACAAGGCCGATTCACATTGGAGGTCAGCGGCTCGGAGCCTCCGTGAAAAAAAGCGGCATGGACCTTCATCGATTGACCGCGGTTGAGAACCACACTCTCGGGCGTCAGGGTGATTTGAACGGCAGGAACTTTTTGCGGATTGGGAAGCGGACCGCCTTGCTGCGTGGTGATTCCGCAGATCCCGATAACCGCGCCCGAACTTTTCAGGACGATTGCCGTGACGTCTTTCTCCGGATGTGGATTGACCCAGCTCATCAGCCACACGCTGACCAGGTCGCGAATGCGATTCGAACCGTACCAGGCGACCGGGGCTTGGGGAAGGTTCTGCGGATACCACCAGTCGGCCAGGTGAGT
>CAYMXC010000287.1:0-4250 GCA_964394135.1 uncultured Phycisphaerae bacterium | reverse complement strand
TCAATATTCACGAAAAGGCCGGTAGGCGGCGATGGGAGAGAATTCTTGACGATTTCTGCGCGGTCTACGAGATCAACCCGTGCGGGGTAATGATCGAGGTGGGTGAAGTTTTGAAGGAACGGCGACGGTTAAAGGCGATCCGGGCAAGGATCACAGAAAGGGGCTGACATGATCACGTTGCGAGTCGAAACCAAAACCGAAACAGCCGTTGATGCATTAATCCGGCAGTTCGCTCGGTTGATCCAGCACAAGTACGACATAATGCGCTACGAATTTTCCAGCGAGGATGAAGCCGAGGAATGGACATGCAATCGCCTCCGGGATTGCATCGACCCCCAGCCAATAGGGGCAGACGCATTTGATAGTTTTTGCGACAACATCGCACCTGCGGTTTTACGGGAGCTTAAACGGTAACCTCCGACCTGCGACACCCCTCGCAGGTTTCTCTCTACGGCCCGCTGGGTCTCCCCCGCCTGGCGGGCCATTCGACGAAGGCAAGGGATTTTGAAAACCGAATAGGAGATACGGCCATGATCGGATTTATCGAGATCGTGGTGACGCTAATCTTTACGGCATTGGAATGGTGGCAATGTCCGTATGGGATCACTGAGTGTAAGTGTACACTCCGGCGTCGGAGATTGGCAAACCGACGAGTCCGTAGATTTGAAGCCTTTTCGGGATTTGTTTAGCGTCGCCAGTCCAATCCACACATATATTACGCTCCGCTCGGCTTGGGTGCCGGGCGGAGGTTTTGACAACTGAATATGCCAGCGGCGGCGTGGTGGGAACACGCTAAAGGGCAATCGCGAGAGGTATCGATTGCTGGATCATAACCAAACTGACGCAGGAAATACAATATCCCGCTTGCGGGTGTCGCCTACAAATCCGGTTCGAATCCGGACCGCTGACTTAATCTTTACGAGGTAGGGCGAGGGCGGACACCGCGAGAGACCCCCGATCGAGAAGGCCAATCGATCACAGGTGTGGCGGCCCGGAGAGACGGGCAATTTGAAAACCTTACTATCGGTCGGTGTGTTGCCGGCCGGATTTTCCTCGCCTGCCGGGGCTTGCATTCCCGGCCTCGGCAGGTCTTAAAAAACGAAAGGATTACCATGAAAATCGTAGCGATGGGGAACATCGTAGACGTCGGACACAAAAAGGACGGTATCGTTATTAAAATTCTCCTGCCAAAGGGATCGATCAGCGGAAAAAATTTGGGCGAACTGGATATTCTTTCCGGACAAAAGGGTGACGAGGATCGGGTCGACGTGACTATTGGTGCGATCGCGCCGCAACTACCAATGAATAATGAAGATGATGACGCCTGAGTCGGGGCTTGTGGCGCGCTCGGTCACGCGGGCGAGCCGCTTTATGGTTTTTGAAGGGAGAAACAATGCTGGAATCCAAATTTAAATCACATGTCGAAGAGGTTTTCGCGGACGAAATCAATGCCATTCGCGATCCGGAAATTGCGAAATTCGTTGTGGACGTATTTCGAAGGCTGATGCCTGATTACTTCATGACGTGCCCGGCCTCCACGTCGGGCAAGTATCATCCGGAAATCTCTCTCGGCGAGGGCGGGCTTGTTCGACACGTCAAGCTGGCCGTCTGGTGGGGCGTGGAACTGGCCAAGCCGTTCGGTATCACGGCAGACCTCGCGGATGAGGTAACTGCAGCCCTGTTGCTTCACGACCTGATCAAAAATGGCCGAGGCCTCAACGATAAGGGCTTTTCGATCGACAAAGATGCAACGGCCTGCCATGGAGTTTGGCTGGCCCAGAAGATCAGGGATGATGCGACGTTATACGGTAATACCCCCGCGCAAATTCGAATCACATCGGCGATTGCCGGACATATGGGGATCTGGACAAGCGAACAGTTCAAACATTTAGCGCCGAACGCGATCAAGGATGCAAAGATTCGGCTGGTGGCGTGGATCGTACATCTGGCCGATTATGCCGCATCGCGGAAAGTGGACGAGATGTATCGAAAATTATTGAATTAAATTTTTGTGAACGAAAGGGAATATCATGAGATTTACAAGCATACCAGAACAGCGGCGAACAATGCAAATGCCCAGAGTTGCAAAGATTAGATTAGGGATCAAAAAGAAATCCGCCAAGGGCAGCGAATACCCAAGCGAGGTTGATTACTTCGTTCTGTCGGACTGCCCCGAGGTAGCAAAAGTCTACGGTGAAACCACAAAACAACTTCCGATCCTACTGCCCCTCGAAAATATTGAGGCTATCATTCCGCATCGATTCGCATTTTGGGGATCGGATCGGGGCCTCAAGTGCCAGGGTGATGGAAAAAATGCCCTGCGAGTCAACGCCGAAACTGGAGAGATGGAAGAGATTGAGTGTCCGGGCCCTGCCGAATGTGATTATGCATGTGTAACCGGCAAGGGCGGGCAGGTCGCAAAACCCCTGTGTATTCGGCAGGGAACTCTTGCGTTTATGCTGCCCGCTGTATCCATGGGCGGAGTCTACCAGATCGACACCACCAGTTATCACGCGATCCAGGGCATACTCGACGACCTGCAGTACATTAAGATGTTATGCGGGCGCGTGAGCCTGCTGACGATCGGAACCCGATGCCTGCTTTACCTGGTTCGCAAGCCGGTCGAGACCCACGGTAGTGGACACAAAGAGGTTCACTGGCCGATGCGAATCGAACTCCGGGCGAGCCAGGACGATATCTGGTTGGTCCGCAAAAAGGCAACTGCGAAGGCATTGGAAGGTGGATCAAACGTTACAGCTATCACCAAGCCGACAGATATCCCAGAACCTACGGCCCCTGACGACCTGCTGCCTTCAAGTCATCTTCAGCCAATTCAAACGGAACAGAGGCGGCCAAAGCGTATAGAATCGAATCCGGTTCAGATAGAGCCGGAACCCGAACCGGAACCACGCTGCGAAACAAATCCGCAGCTGCAGACCGTTCCCGCTGGTGGCGACGGAAACGATCCATTAAACCAATTTTAAAGGGGTGAGTCATGCAAACCATTACGCGACGCAATTACGTTCATTCGCATTCAGGACTTGAGCTATACCATCAGTGCCCGTACCTGTATTTTCGCCTCAAAGAGTTCGGTGCCGGTATCACCACGCGTGCGATGGACTTCGGCTCTGCTGTGCATCTGGCCATCCAGATGTACGGCCAGTATTGCCAGGAAACCAACCAGCAGTCTGATCTAGCCAAACTTGATTGGATTGTGGATGACGCCGGAAGGGAATGCAATCTGGACACTGATCAGATCAATGAACTTCATGAGCTGATGGATGATTTTTCCCGCCAGATGCTGTTCGAGGATAAATATCGTTATGAGGTCCAGCTGCGTTTTGATTCTCTGTTTCAGCCCGTGCCAGATGGCGACACGGGCGCGGCATGGGTTGGCTGTATGTTAGACTTGATGTATCCGATCGATGCCGACAATGGAGTCTACTGCATCATTGATTATAAATCCGACCGCTGCCTGTACAAGGCCGGCCATCCGCGAATGAAAAAATACCAGAGGCAATTGCAGAGGTACGCGGCGATGCTTATACAGGCCAACGACGATTGTCAGATCGTCTATGCCTGCGACTTTTTTGTTCGTTACGGCGTCCAATCCGATCCGATCATTGTCCGCCGCGGAGAGCATACGGAAATCTTGAAGCAGTTCAGTGATGAGCTGATTGCTGCCGACGAGGACGACGAACATCTGACCCGATGCGGTGATCATTGCTCGCTCTGTCCGATCGCCAACACATGTCCGGCCTACGAAAAACTGCCCGCCGAAAACCGTGTAATCATCAACGACGGCGAGGATGCCAGGAAATACGCCAATCAACTGTTCATCCTGAAGGCTATAGTTTCACAGCTCGAAAAAGGCCTGGGGGAATATGCGATAGTCGGTGGGCCTATCCACAGCGATGGCGGAGATTACGGTTTCTGGCCATCGAAAGAAACCAGCTATACCGACGCGTCGAAAGTGCTGGATGGCCTCAAACAGCACGGCATCGACTGGCAAAAGCACCTCGTCGGTATGCCGTTACCCAAAACTTTCGTTGAGAACCTGGTCAAGGCGGCAACACCCGAACGATCCAAGCAACGAAAGGAACTCAAGGCGTTCGCAGCAACATTCCTGACCGAAAACACGGTTACGAAATTCGGTATTAAAAAAGCGGAGGATGACGAATGAAACTCAAAAGTCTGAAACTGAAAAACTTCCTGGCCTACGCTGACGCCAATATAAATTTCGCGGACGT
>CAYMXC010000286.1:0-4250 GCA_964394135.1 uncultured Phycisphaerae bacterium | reverse complement strand
GGCCTTGCATAAACTGGCCATCGCCTATATCACCAAGGGCGATTGGACCGAAGCCCGCGAAGCCATCAATCAGGGACTCAAACTCGATCCGGAAAATGAACAGTTCCTCCAACTCTTACGCCAGGCGAAAGTCGGCCGGCTGGGAAGCATCGTCTCGAACGCCCTAAAACCCGTAAAATCCGTAGGCCGACAAATTACAAGACTCTTTTCCCGGGAACATTCGACGGCATCACTCCATTAACCAGAAAAAAACGTCAATTTATGGTTATCGGACCCCCGGAAAGGGCATCGGGTAACCTTTTTTTACTTTTAAACCGCCCTAATGGACCATTTTAATTAACCGCTTTCATGCAGTTTAAAAAATTTCCTCTTGACATCAAATACGGATTTTAATATAAAGAAAATATACACATGTACACTATGAAAGACGATAATGTTCAATAATGCTGTAATATAGTAATGAGTACAGGTGTATACTGCTTAAGGTAGGTCTGCTGATGGTTGTTCAGGGAAATAAGACGCCTCTCTCGACACAAGTCGCTCAAGTCTTGCAGCAGCGGGTGCGAACCGGGTTGTATTCCACCGGAACCCCATTACCTACGGTACGGACCTTAAGCAAGGAATTCAACGTCAGTCAGGGAATTATCCAGCAGGCAATTCGCAAACTGGAAACGGTAGGGGTAGTCAAAGCCCATCACGGAAAGGGAGTCTTGGTTCAGAATGAAGAACCCTGTGAACGGGCAGCCATCTTTTTCGGCTTTATTCATCCCTACGAACGATCGATGAACTTTCATCTTAGTGTTCTGGATTATGCCGATAAGACCTTTTCCGATCGTTCAAACTATGCCATCGTACGTTCTTCAAAAAACGATCCCGCCCAGGAACGGGAAATCACGGAGCACATGATCGCCAACGGAGTAAAGGGAATCATCCTCTGGCCGGCAACGGATAATACCAACGGCGATTACTTCATGCAATTATCCAGGCAGATTCCTGTGGTTCTCGTCGATCGTGCGATGCTTGGGGCAACCCTGCCGACCGTGGTACTCGACTATTATGCCTGTGGTCGGGAAATCGGCGAAAATGTATTCGGAAAATTAAATAAAAAACGACTCTTGGTACTGATCGATGATCTTCCGATCAGTCCATATCGCATCCTTCTCGAGGGAATCGAGTCGGTCGCTGCCGAACTGGAACGAAAAATGGACTATACCATCGTTCAGATTCCCATCAGCCGGATTATTCAGCAAATTGAACAGTGGAATTTTTCCGAGGTTCTCGGCACCATGGAAAAAATTAGACGCCTGGTCGCTGACGGTCAATATGATGCCCTATTCTGCACTCAGGACGAATTCATCGAACATGTGATGGTCCAGACGGGGATGATGGACGACTTCCCGTCACTTCAACTGGCGACTTTATGCGGTTCAGGTCCAAATCAACGAACCATTCGATATAACAAGTTTCAATGCTTAAAGTGGGCATCCAATCATGGAAAAATGATCTCACTGGCTGCGGATCTGGTTCAGCAGTGGGTCTTATCGCGGCAGTTGCCGGAGCAATGCTTCAAAGTCAAATTTGAACTGATGACGAACAAAATGGGTCGGTAAGTTTGAGAGGTTCTTCGCTGTCTGGTTCTTGCGAAGAAATAAAAAATAAGTGGAAGGTACGGTATGGGAAGGAAAAATGCTTTGTCTCCACCGAATTTCCGGATTTCGACGACAGATTTGGTGCTAAGCTCCTGATTTAAAACACATGGCCTGAATTTTCATCGTTGTCTTTCTTCTGCGCCTGCGGGACGTGTTTACGTTTAATGCCCGTCCGACATGTAAATACCTTTGAAAGAGAAAAATAGGCAATGAGCCTATAAAAATAGGCCACTTTCTAGCGAAAGGAAAGAATGACTATGAAAAAGACGATGTGTTGGTGTTTGGCGATGGCCTTTGTTGGAGCGATCCTTGCCGGATCGCAGCCGGCGCAGGCTAGGGATTATCACAAGTTGTTGGTGGTCGGAAATAGTATCACTTACAAAGCTCCGGATTCCGCAATTTCATGGAGTGGAAATTGGGGAATGGCGGCCTCAAGTCAGAATAATGATTATGTCCACCTGCTTCACGCGAAACTCCAGGCCAGTCAACCGAGTATTCCGATCGATCTTCAAGTGGCACAAATCAACGACGAAAATACCATGACCGGGTACGATCATCTGCTGAATACCGGCGCGGATATCATCGTTTTCCAACTGGGCGATAATTACAAGGGTGAAATAACCGTTGACGCCCTGCAAAAACCCTTCGAGAACATGATCGCCGCCATCAAGGCCGGTGCGAATGCTCCCGACGTTTATGTCTTGAGCATTTGGAATGACGTCGTACCGAATCGAAGCAATTCGATTCATCAGGCCGCTCTAAGCCAAGGGGCTACCTTCGTCGATATTACCCGATATAATACCGATCCCAATAATTTAGTCACTTCCGAAACCTACTGCCTGGACGCCTGGCGATCTGGCGCCGGCGCAGCGGTCGGATTGAATCCGGGTGACCGCGGCATGCGCAAAATCGCCGATGCCATTTATACCCTGGTCCCTGTTTATGACCTGACGGTCTACGAATTTCCTTCTTCTTTTGCGACCAATCCGCAGAACGGTTGGGGACTCTATTATGGAACCGCTATCACCAGCAAGTCTCCCATGACCAGTCCCGCCGCGGGAAAATGGAATGCCAACGGTAGCCGACCCTCGTATGGAGAATATGGTGAAGAATTTCGGATGAATGCCAATTCCGATAATTCCGCCTTCCTGACCTATACCTGCCCCCAGGATGGTCTTTATAATCTGGATTTCATAATAAAAACATCAATGCAATACCTGTATGTCGGCGGACTTAAAACTTATATCGAAGTCTATACCTCCGCCAGTACCACCCCGATCTGGAGCAGAACGGAGACCTGGTATGCCACGGGCAGTAAATCAGTGGATTTGAAATTCTATCCGGAATTGCAACAGTTGCAGTTGGCCGCCGGGGATGTCATCACCGTTCGGTGCAGAATCCAAAACGTATCAAACTACGATGAATGCGCCTTTCAGGTCGTACCGAGCAAACTATCTTCTTCGCCTGTCGCCGCGGTTACTTTCGGAAGACAACTCATTCCGACTCGCTATATGATTCCCACTACATTTAATACCAATCCTCAAGCTAATTGGGAACTGCGTTACGGTGCGACCCCGGACACGATGAGACTGATGACCAACGTTAGCGGCTCGCATTGGAACGCCGGCGGAGTACGTCCCTCCTTTGGCGAATATGGCGGACATTTCCGATTCACGGATATGACGGCTGAAAATAATAACGCCTACCTGGTCTTTACCTGTCCTGAAACCGGACTGTATAGCATCCAATATCAGCAGCAAACGCAAATGCCCTCCCTGTGGAATTCCGGACTTGAGACTTTCTATGCCGTCTATACGTCGACCAGCGCCGAACCCGTCTGGGACTATGCACTTCCCTGGACCTACCAGTGCGACTATCCGCTGGCTCTTTGGTATGTCCCAGAACTCCAGCGAATGGCGCTGAATGCTGGTGACAAGATCATCATCATGCTGGGAATGACCGATGTGAACAATTACAATGAAGCCGTCTTCTACTTTGCCCCGCCTTCGGAAGGCGCATATCCCTGCATTGAATTTCTACCGACGACTGTAGTCGAAGAGCCTGTTCTGGCAGTCACTCCTGCCTCTCAGAACGCCTCGGCGGCCTCCGGCGCCACGACGTTTGCTGTCAGTAACGCCGGAACCGGCGATATGAACTGGACCGCTCAAGTGATCACCGGCAGCGATTGGCTGACGGTAAATCCGACCAGCGGGGTCAACGGCGGCACGATCACCGCCAGCTTTACCGCCAATACAGGTTCGGCTGACCGGACCGCGACAATCCGCATCACCGCTCAAGGCGCAACCGGCAGTCCGATCGATGTCACGGTGGTTCAGGCCAAACGCATTCTCCTGGTCGGCGACTGCGACGGCAACGGCAAGGTCGATTACGCCGACTTTGTCACCCTCAAGAGCAACTTCGGCAGGACCGGTATGGGCTGGGCCCAGGGCGACTTCGACGGTAACAACAAAGTCGACTACACCGACTTTGTCAGCCTCAAGGCCAACTTCGGAAAGACCGGCGGAGTGAGTAGCAGTCAAATGGCGCAGTTCCAGGCAGCCGCAGAGGCCTTCGAAGCGGCCTTTGCTCCCAAGGAAGCTG
>CAYMXC010000285.1:0-4255 GCA_964394135.1 uncultured Phycisphaerae bacterium | reverse complement strand
CCGCTTCCTTGACCGCTCCGATCACTCGGCGGACCAAAAACGGATGAATAGTGGAATATCCAACCCCGCCTCCTAGATGCATCTTGATCGCCACCCGCTTGTCCCGGAATCGCTTCTTGAAATTCCACCCCAGCAGCATCCGATCCAGCAGTACCGGCAGTGTCGATTTGTCCCGCAATTCCTTCGGTCTCGCCGAAGCAAACGTTACTTTGGGATTTTTCATAAATATTTCCTTAAAAAAACTCCGACCCACAGATAATTTATGCTATTATGCATGGGAATTCAATGAAGGAGACTCTGCCATGATGAAGTTAGCCGGGCTTTATACGTTAATCGGATGTGGGCTGGCGTTCGGTGCTGCGAACCAGCCGATACCGGCCAAGGAATATCTAGCCCGACTCCAAAAAGTCGTCGCCCAGTCCCGTTCTCGTCTGCCGCATATCACGCTGTCAGCTGAGCGGGCTGCCCGGAATTTTGTCAATGGCGGTAAAATCTGGGCAGCAGGCCGACAGATCGACTTCATCGATGAAGCCTGCGGACGCGCGGGCGGACTCATGAGCATTGCACCTCTGGACGTTAAGTCGCCTGCCGTACACGACATTGTTCTCTATGCCGTGCCTGAAAATCTCAACGATGACGATATTCGCCTGATTTCCAGCTGGTCGAAAACCGGCGCCTATGTCGTCGCGTTTGCGCAGATGGCGAAAAAAGCCGCACCCATCACACTCATCGAAAGCTGCGATCCAGCCGATAGCGTCGGTCTGGCCGTTCTCGTCGATCAACAGAAAAAACTCTGCCCCGTCGATACCGTCGCAAATGTGATCAACCTCTGGACCTGGACGGCTGAGTTTGCCTCTGCCTGCACTCGCCTCGGCAAAATGCCTGTCTTTTATAAAACATTCGGCCTGCCGGGTGGACCGGAACGCGGAAAAAAATACGCCGGAAAAATCTTCCACGATGATATGAAAATTCAACCGATCGCTCCAGGCACGCTAGCCAAAGCCTACCTGGATAAAATCGATTTTTGCCTGGCCGAGCTTCAACGGACCGGACTGCCCCGACTGATCAAAGCTGCTCAATGGTGGCGGTCGACCCCATCAGCCTCGACCACCGTTCTGGTCATCGGTCACATGTTCCCCAGAAACTTTTTGGATGCAAGGGCCCCTCAATTTGGCGATTTTGCGTCGGCTCCCGCCTGGACGGACAAAGAGCTGTACGATAAAAAAAATCCCCGCGCATTTATCTTCTATGTTGGCTATCAATATGCTCCGAATAAATTCGTAGCGCAGGCAAAGATCGAAAAATTCAAACTCGCCTATGTTAGCGCGCAGTCGGCACAACCCGAAGAAGCAGCAGAAAATGTGCTCTACATCAATCCCGGCTGGCCTCTGGACGATGCCTGTGTGAAAGTGCCAGGCTACGACGTGCCTATCCTTCCCGCCAGCGGCGTGATCGATGCCGCCATCTATTGGGCTGCCTTGGCTCAGCGATGCGACAGTAAGTAGCCTCTTCCATTCAACGCCATTTCCGTGATACAATTTTTCTTTTGGTTTATTTTTTTCAGCGGCACGGCTTGCAAAATAGCGCGGCCACTTGAAACGCAGAATGAAATGAATGGTGATCGAATGACACGGATTATTAACAACATACAAAACCGCTGGCGACGGGAAGGCGGCTATCGCCAGGTCTTGACCCTGGCCGTCCCGCTTATCTTGAGTACTGGGTCCATCGCGATCCTGCATTTCGTCGATCGTGTGTTTCTTACCTGGTATTCCCAGGACGCGGTCGCCGCATCCATGCCGGCCGGTATCCTCAACTTTGCCGTCCTGAGCCTCTTTATCGGTACCGCCAGCTATGTCGGAACTTTCGTCGCCCAATATTATGGTGCAGAAAAATACGACAAAATCGGCTCCGCCGTCTGGCAGGGGGTCTATATCGCCTTCATTGGTGCACTGGTCCTTCTGGCATTAATCCCACTGGCCCCGTCGATCTTTCACTTCGTTGGCCATGCCGAGGCGGTCCAAAAAAATGAAATCATCTTCTTTCAGATACTTTGCTTAGGGGCCTTGCCCGTCATCGCCAGTTCCGCTCTGTCAGGCTTCTTCTCCGGGCAGGGAAAAACCTGGCCTGTTATGTTCGTCGATGTCGTTATGACCGCTACTACTATTGTCCTGGATTATCTGCTTATCTTCGGCCGTCATGGCCTGCCGCGGCTTGGAATCGCCGGCGCAGGTATCGCTACCGTCATTGCAGGATGCCTCGGTCTGATCGTGTACCTCATCCTTATCGCCAGGCCGCATTACAATCGGAAGTTTCACGTCTTTCGAAATTGGCGGTTTAATCCACCCATGTTCTGGCGACTCCTCCGTTTCGGTTTTCCAAGCGGAATACAATTTTTCATTGATGTGGCCGGCTTCGCCCTGTTCATTCTGTTCGTCGGGCGACTTGGAACTACCAACCTGGCCGCTTCGAACATAGCCTTCAATATCAACACGCTGTCCTTCATGCCCATGATCGGAATCGGTATCGCCGTCTCCGTTCTCGTAGGGCAATCCCTCGGCAAAAATCGGCCCGACCTGGCCGAAACGAGCGTCTATGCCGGTTTTCACCTGACCATTCTCTACATGGGCACCATCGCCCTGCTGTATGTCCTGACCCCAAATCTCTTCCTCGCCCCATTTGCTGCAGAGGCCGATCCGAAAGAATTTGCCGAAATCAAAAAAATCGCCACCGTCCTGCTTCGTTTCGTCGCACTCTACTCTATCTTCGATACCATGAATATTATCTTCGCATCCGCAATCAAAGGTGCCGGTGATACCCGCTACGTTATGTGCATGATCGCTGTGGTCTCAGGTTGTGTCCTGGTGATTCCAAGCTATCTGGTCTTGATCGTCGGTAAAGCCGGCATCTATGCCGCCTGGACTATCGCCACTCTTTACGTAATTATTCTGGGCTTCGCCTTTCTCCGGCGTTTCCTCAGCGGGAAATGGAAGTCAATGCGGGTCATCGAAGCGGTCACTCCTGCCGTGCCTCCCATCCTGCCCGAAGCACCGTTCGATGTGGAACCTTTGCGATGAATTTTCACCGGCAGGATTTCTCGATTATTTCCGCCATCCCTGCCGTCAGCCGGACTAATTCATCCTCGTTGACAAATTCCCGACGATCCTCAGGTGAATGCATTCGCCACGCCGACCGCGCCGAACCCTGTGTAAAACTCATCGCCCGATATCCCATCCGATTAAACGGCATATGATCCATACCTACACCTAGAATCAGCGGCAGATGACGCAGGGAAAATCCATACCGTACCAACACATTGCCTTCTATCTTCCGTAATCTGCGCGGAGACACCATCACTACTTTTCCACCCGTGCCCAGGCTGTCGAAATTGAAAATCAAAGTTCGTTGTGGATCCAGTTCGCCCCGGTATGCCAAAACATACTGTACCGCCCCAGTCAATCCTGCCTCTTCTGCCCCGCTAGCCAAAAATACCAGATTTGCCCTGCCGACCAGTCGTTGCGGAAGATCACCTGCCAGCGCCAGCAGCATCGCTACACCCGAGGCGTTGTCAATCGCGCCCGGCGAACGATTCGACGTTCGTGAAACGAACTGAAATGCAAGGCATATCACAGCCAGCGCGATCAGAATCCAAACAGCCGTTTTGGGAATAACGGCCCAGTGTCCCAACAAAACCACTGACGCGAAAAACAATACAACACACACCGCAACCGGCACCAGAAAACAAATCACACGCACTGCCATGTTCGTCGTCTGCGATTTGCTGTCGTAATGCGCAACAACTACAATTGTGGGCTTGTCCTGGCTGCAAAAAAGTCGTCCGATAATATTTTTCGTCCTTACTCCCCTGCCAAAGGTCAAAAACCGTGTACCAAAAATCGCCAGTGAAATAATCGGAACCTGAATCAGCAAAATGATTAGCAGCATCGGAACGATAATCGGCAGTTGATAAAAAATCTTCCCGATTATAAGTAAAAAAACAATGGAAATGGTCGCCATCATGCGACTTGCGAGAAAAAGCGGAAAAAAAGAGGCCAAAAATTCCTGCCGATCGACTTTCAGTCCCAGCTCAGCCATTTTTTGGGCAATATATTCCGCTGTCGCCCGCTCGCCCGGCGAGCCGATCGCACGCGGGCCGAAGCTCAGGATGGCGTCCAGATATTCAGATATACACCCCCGGATGGCGTTCATAAAATTAACTGATAAATCCACTATGTTTAAGCGTATCCATTAATTT
>CAYMXC010000284.1:1143-4259 GCA_964394135.1 uncultured Phycisphaerae bacterium | reverse complement strand
AGTTGGTAGAGCAGCTGACTCTTAATCAGCGGGTCGTAGGTTCGACTCCTACGCGGCGCATTCCTTCGTTTTTTATTTTCATTTGGATGTCGTAATTACGGCTTCGTTTTTCGCACGGGGCTGATTTTTTGCATGTAAACAAACAAAATGGAGATTGTTTGCCGAGGTAACCCCGAATGACAGACACCTTTATTACAGAGAATTTTCTGCTGCACAGCAAAACCGCCATATCGCTTTATCATAAATATGCCCGGGATCTGCCAATTGTCGATTATCACTGCCATCTGCCGCCGAAACATATCGCCGAAAATAGACAATTCGCAAATCTGACTCAGATCTGGCTGGCCGGCGACCACTATAAATGGCGATTGATGCGAACCTATGGCGTCGATGAGCGATACATCACAGGAGTTGCGGACGATTGGGATAAATTCGAAAAATGGGCTCAGGTCGTGCCGATGACGCTACGAAATCCGATGTATCACTGGGTCCATCTCGAACTCAAACGCCCCTTTGGAATTTCCGATCGTCTTTTGAATCCTAAAACCGCCCGCAGCATCTGGGAAGAATGCAACGCCAAACTAGCCAAGCCGGAATTTTCCGCACGCGGCATAATGAAACAGATGAACGTTGCACTGGTTTGCACGACCGACGATCCAACCGATTCCCTGGAAGACCATCGCGCCATCGCAAACGACCCATCATTTGCAATTCGCGTCCTTCCGACCTTCCGGCCGGATAAAGGTATGGCGGTGGAGTCGCCGTCCAACTTCAACAGTTGGGTAGATCGTCTGGCGGAAGTGGCCGACGTGGAAATCAAAAACTTTACGACCTATCTGGATGCGATCCGAAGACGCCATGACTATTTCCACGACCTCGGCTGCCGGCTCAGCGATCACGGCATCGAAACGGTCTATGCCGAAACGTACACCGACAGCGAAATTGCCGGTATCTTCAACAAAATCCGCGGCGGAACCACCTTAAACGAGGAAGAAATCCTGAAATTTAAATCGGCAATGCTTTACCATTTCGCCGTCATGGACCACCACCGCGGCTGGACGCAGCAGATCCATTACGGCGCCCTGCGTAACAACAATACACGAATGTTTCAAAAACTCGGGCCGGACACAGGCTTCGATTCGATCGGTGATTCGCCGGTCGCCAAACCGCTCAGCCGTTTCCTTGATCGACTCGACCAGACGCAACAGCTGCCCAAAACGATCCTCTACAACCTTAACCCTCGCGATAATGAACTGATTGCGACCATGCTGGGAAATTTTCAGGGCGATGGCATCGCGGGCAAAATCCAGATGGGCAGCGGATGGTGGTTCCTCGATCAAATGGATGGCATGCGCCGCCAGATGGAAGCCCTCTCCCAATTGGGATTACTCAGTACTTTTGTTGGCATGCTGACCGATTCGCGATCCTTCCTCTCATACACGCGGCATGAATATTTCCGAAGATTGCTGTGCAATATTCTCGGACAGGATATGGAAACTGGTCTGATCCCGAACGACATGGACCTCGTTGGAAGCATCGTCACCAACATCTGCTATAAAAATGCAGTCAACTATTTCGGGTTCGATTTGCCTCTGGAGCCAAAAATGCAAAAATGAGGCCGCGTCCATCAGGATAATCTGTTTGACAAATTTTATTTCTTTTGCAATAATATATTCGTATATTAAGTCTGATTTACCCAAAAAAAGATAAAGCACGGTAAAAAAACTAAACGATAAAAAGGCCCGGAAAGCAATGAAGAATGCAGCAAACAACGTGGCAGTCGATTTCGTCGAACTGGCTCTAGGCTTGCCGCTACTTTTGCGCACTCCGTAGGGCCGAATAAATTGTCGAATCGATAGTTTCAGCCCTACGCGAAGTCGTAGGGCTTTTTTTTTATATGGATTTTTTTGTGGAGGTAACCGGTTATGGTCAATGAAACAGAAACGTCAACATCAGGCCAGGAGCAGGAATTCGTTCGAATCTTCGATACGACGCTGCGAGACGGCGAGCAGTCGCCCGGAGCGTCGCTTAATACCAAGGAGAAGATCGAAATTGCCCGGGCTCTTGAGTTGTTGAACGTTGACATCATCGAGGCCGGTTTCCCCATTGCCTCGCCCGGTGACTTCGAGGCGGTCCAGGCGGTCTGCGAGGCGGTTAAGAATTGTACTATCGCCGGCCTGGCGCGAAGCATGGAAAAAGACATTCAGTCGGCGGCCCAGGCGCTCAAGGGTGCCGTAAAACCGCGAATTCATGTTTTCTGCGCTACCAGCGATATTCACATGAAATACAAGCTCAAGCGGGCGAAGGAAGAAATTTTGAAAATGTCGGCCGATCACGTTCGCTATGCCAGGCAGTTCGTCGACGATGTGGAATTCAGTCCCGAAGACGCGTCGAGAACCGAGCCGGAATTCTTGGCTGAGGTGGTCTCCGCCGTTATCGAGGCCGGCGCCACAACCGTCAACATTCCCGACACAGTTGGCTATTCGGTTCCAGATCATTTCGCCTGGATCATCGCCATGCTGCGCGAGAAGGTGCCCAATATCAGCAAAGCCATCATCAGCGTTCACTGCCACAACGATCTGGGTCTGGCGGTCGCCAATTCGCTCGCGGCTGTCAAGGCCGGCGCCCGGCAGGTCGAATGCACGATCAACGGACTGGGTGAACGGGCGGGAAATTGCTCACTGGAAGAACTCGTCATGGCAATGAAAGTGCGAAACGATCATTATCATCTGCGAACGCGAATCAACACGACACGGCTGTATCCAACTTCTCGCCTGGTCGCATCCTCAACAGGAATCGGCGTCCAGCGGAACAAGGCGATCGTTGGAGAAAATGCCTTTGCCCATGAATCCGGCATCCACCAGCACGGAATGATGGCCAACGCCAGCACGTATGAAATCATGCGTCCCGACGACGTGGGTCTGCCAGCCAGCAAACTGATTCTCGGCAAACACAGCGGTCGCCACGCCTTCCGCGAACGAATCGAGCACCTGGGCTGTCAGATCAACGATGAACAACTTGATCAGGCCTTTGAACAGTTCAAGATCCTGGCGGACAAGAAAAAAGACATCTTCGACGAAGACCTCTATGCGATTGTCGAACAGCTCAGTTCCACC
>CAYMXC010000284.1:0-1133 GCA_964394135.1 uncultured Phycisphaerae bacterium | reverse complement strand
CCTGGACGCTGGAGGCGCTGCAAACGACTGCAGGAACCTGCGTAATGCCTACCGCGACGGTAAAGCTGCGCAACAGCGAGGGTGAAATCATTCAAGACGCCGCCACCGGCGACGGACCAATCGATGCCGCCTTTTCGACCATTCAGCGGATATGCAACGTCAGCGTACAGTTGGTCGATTATCAGATCCGAGCGTTAACGCGCGGAAAGGAAGCCCAGGGCGAAGTAAACCTGGAGGTCAAAATCGACGGCCAGACCATTCGAGGCCGCGGCGTCAGCACTGATATCATCGAGGCATCTGCAAAGGCCTATCTCTCCGCCATCAATCGCTTCCTCGTACGGCAAAATTTAAAATAATCCGACGGTGTCAATTCATAATTCGCAGTTCAAAATGAAAAATCCATCCCTGTTGGGTTGGATTTTTCATTGAACGGCGATAAACGCAATATACAATTAACTGCTTGTATTTTAATTGCATTTACTCATTTTGAGGCGCGAAAGGATTTGTCATGGGCAAGACGGTAAAGATTGGATTTGTCGGCGCAGGCGGAATTGCGCGTTATCAGATGTCGATGCTGCAAAAGCTCGAAGGTGTGGAAATTGTCGGCGTGTCGGATGTCAATCAATCGGCACTGGATCAGGTACAAAAAGATTACAAGACGACCAGGGCATTCAAAGACTGGCGGGAATTGCTTCGGATGCCCGATCTGGATGCGGTGAGTGTTTGCACGCCGAACAAGCTTCATTGCGATCCGACGGTAGCGGCGCTGAAAGCGGGAAAGCACGTGCTGGTGGAAAAGCCCATGGCCATGAACGCGAAGGAAGCCGGCCGAATGGTCGCGGAAGCGAAAAAGGCCAAAAAGGTTTTACAGATCGGTTTTCAATGGCGATTCACGCCGGTTGGCCAGATGCTGAAAAAAAACGTCCAATCGGGTTCCCTAGGTGATATTCTCTATGTTCGGGTTCAAGCATTGCGACGCAGAGGTATACCCAACTGGGGCGTCTTCGGGCGAAAAGAACTGCAGGGCGGCGGGCCGATGATCGATATCGGCGTTCACCTGATGGAACTGGCGGATTATGTGATGGTCGCACCCAAGCCGGTCTCAGCCCTAGGATCATGCTATACATACATGT
>CAYMXC010000283.1:0-4266 GCA_964394135.1 uncultured Phycisphaerae bacterium | reverse complement strand
CGTGGTCCTCTCCGGAGGCCTGAACTCAGTGCCGCGTACACCAGAGTCCATTATCGGCCATCATTTTGACCGCCACGCCCCATGCGGAGCAGGAATAATACCCGTCACGATTGAATAATTATATCTGAAGTTCATTGAGCCGTCAATGGAGAAACGTGGGAAATTTAATTGTAAAATAAGGTGATGTGTTACATCTCTTTTGCCACTTGTACCAATTGATCGATTCCTTTTTTGATCGTGGCTTCATCCTTGGCATAGCTGATTCGGAAATGCGTATTCCGGCTGCTGAAGACGTTTCCTGGTATGATCAGGACATCCTTTTCCAGGGCTTTTTCCACGAAGGTTTTGGCGTCGCCGTTCGGCGCCTTGGGGAAGATGTAAAATCCGCCAGAGGGTTTTACGATCGAAAAATGATCCTTGAGTCCGTTGTAAATCAGGTCCCTGCGGTGACGGTAGTCGTCGACTATTGACTGAATATCGCAGGCGTCCATTTCGAGTGCGGCGTACTGGGCGAAAGAAGGAGCACATACAAAGGTATACTGCTGGAGCTTTGCCATCTGTTCGATCAATTCCTTCGGTCCGGCTGCATAGCCCAATCGCCAGCCCGTGAGTGCCAGATTCTTCGAATAGCCGTCCAGGAGGATCGTTCGCTCGGGTGCGTATTTGACTATGCTCGGAATCGGTCCATCATAGCTCAGAGAACGATAAATTTCGTCGGAGACCAGGAGCAGATTGTGTTTTTCAGCCAGTTCAGCGGCAGCCTGAAGGTCCTGTTCGCTGTAGACGCAGCCGGTAGGATTGCAGGGTGAATTCAGGAGCAAAAGTCGTGTGCGTGGCGTGATCGCCCTTTCGATTTTTTCGATCGGGAGGCGGAAATCGGGATAGCTGTCTACCGATACGCATTTTGCTCCGGCCAGGGTTGCGAGGTGTTTGTACATTACGAAATATGGGTCCACGACGATGACCTCATCGCCGCTCTGGCAGGTGGCGAGGAATAGCAAGGACAGTCCGCCGCTGACGCCGCTGGTGATCAGTACGCCTTCGGGTTTGGTACCGAAGCGGGCCTGATACTGGAGGGCGATTTTCTCCCGCAGGGGGGCGATTCCCTGAGTTACCGTATAACTGTTGAGATCTTTTTGAATTGCGGAGATCGCTGCATTTTTGATTGGGCTGGGTACGGGAAAATCAGGCTGGCCGATGGAGAAGTCGACAAGATCGGCGCCTTCCTCGCGTCGTTTCGCCGCCAGGTCGAAAACTTTTCGTATTCCCGAAGCGTCGATTTGTTTGCAACGATCCGAAATCGGTATTTGCACAGTCATGCCGCATTACTCCTGATAATCACATGGACCTTCAGCTAGTGTTATAAAAGCATGGGCGACCCCAAAACGGTCGCCCATTGCGTTGTATAATCGATAATTTTTAAGAGGAAATATTTAAAAATAAATATAAACGATTCGCATAGCGGCGAAGGTTTGTTGAAAGCCAGATTATTTCTTTCCCTTACCTTCTGCTGGCGAACCCTTTGCCTGAGCGCCTTTTCCGGCGGGTGTCGGAGCACCCTTGCCAGCTTCCGGAGCCGGAGCCGCGGCAGCAGCTTCACCTGCTGCGCCTGCCGCTGGTGCGGCTTCTTTGGCTTTCTTGCCGAGTGTAGTCTTTTTCTGGCGAACTTTGGGCAGTCCGAATACGCTCTTGCCATTGTCCCAGCGTTCTTCATCAGTCAGGACTTTGAGGCGTTCCGCACGTGTCAGCACATTCCGGGCCCTGACCAAACCAGTTTTCGATTTTAACGATCGATCCAACGACATAATCACTTCTCCATCTATTTTAAACTTATAAACTCACGTTATCTGATCTTTTTTTCGTAATAGCACCATTTGAAATCTACGCCGTTCGCGTCTTTTTCCGACCGGAAGAGTTGTCCGATCGCCCGAATCTGTTCCTGGTAACGAATTGAATTCACCTTCTGCTGCGTTTTGGTGAAGTCGAACCCGTCAACGCTCATCAGCTTGTATTTCGAACTTCTCGCGCTCGGCGGTTCGATCGTCGCTGCAATTCCTTTTTTTTCTAGGAAAGCCTTGGCTCGTTCTGCGATCGGCAGATCCTTCTGTTCGAAAACCTGTATTATAAGGTAATTCAGTCCAATTTTTCTACTAATTTTCTCTTCATTTTGAGAAATATTCGTGGTTTTGTCGGAGGGGCTTTGGCTGGGTGGGGTTTCGTCCGTCTTTTTGGGTTTGATGACACCGGGCAAATCCTCAAGAATCGCCGGTTCTGCAGTTTTTTCCCGGACTTCTGTCAATTGCGAGTCGCTCCGCTGGGCATTACCCGCCCGGTAGCCTATGGCATGACCGAGGACGTAGCCGCAGAAGAAAAGGACCAGTACAGCGACCCCGGCGAGGACCAGGCTGAATGTATTGACTCGCAAAAATATCTTTGTTTCGCCAGCCCAGGGATGCGTTTGTTCCGTTTCCGATGTCTCGGCAGTCGGGTCACTTTGTTGAGATTCCGCGGGCTGATCCTCTGCATGTGTTGTCGACAAGACCTGGTTTGCCGCATCCTTTTTACGGAACAGGTGGTCCCAGATGCTCTTTGGGGCATTTGGTTCTGCGTTTTCCTTCATCAGTTCGAACAATAACGCCTGTCGTTTAGCCATTGTTTTGACCCTCTAAAAAGATTCTTCTATAATGAAACTATAGAAGAATCCAACATATAACTTTACGGAACTTGCCGTGTTTGTCAAGTCGAAGGTGAAATTCGTGGACGACGTGTCGGTTTTCGAATTGTCCGGCAGGTTGTTTAAAGATAATTATGAAATCGGTATCATTATTTCTTTGCATTTTGGATCATTTTCGACAGGCGGTCGAGTTCTTCGGGTGTGAGTTTGTAATCGGAGGTATTCAGAAGGGCGGCGACTGTTTTTTCGATCGATCCGTCGAAAAATGTGTGAATCAGCCGATGGATTGCCGACTTGCTAGCCTGCCGGCGCGACTGGATCGGGATGTAAACGTATTTCATGCCTTTTTTTTTATGCCGCAGGTGGCCCTTGTCTTCTAGAATTCTCAAGAGGGCCCTGACCGCCGAATAGCTTGGCGGGTCTGGCAGATTTTTCAAAACTTCCATTGCCGTTGCCTGGCCTTTTGCGTAGATCGTGTCCATGATCTGACGTTCCCGCCGACTTAACTGACTTTGTTTTCCCGACATGGCGCATTCTTTCCAACAAAGCAATTACATACGCAAAAAAATAATGTCCCCATAGTTTCCACGATGAAATCGCCATAGATTGCTAAAATATTAGCAAAACGATTGCGGATTGTCAACTCAATTGGGAAAAAATTATCGTGAGCCCAAGGAGCGGCGAGGGAAAGACAATGGCGATCTTGCGGCTGAGGTCTTTTGCGATAGCGGCGGATTTTGAGATGGTGTTTAAATTGTACGGCTAGGGCAAAAATCGAAGAGTGGGCATTGATCGTGTTTTGGATTTCTGGCCTGGCAGATTTCCCGGCCCAGCAAGATGAGTGCATGGCTGAAAAAGGCCCAATCCTTCTGAGGGCACAATTCCATTAAATCCTTTTCGATTTTCACAGCGTCTTTGGAATTTGTCGTGGAATTTACCAGACCCAATCGCAGTGCGACCCGTCCGACGTGGGTATCGACGGCGATGCCTTCATTTTTGCCAAAGGCAGTGCCGAGAAGGACATTGGCCGTTTTTCGGGCTACGCCGGCCAGTGTTAATAATTCGTCCATCGTGTCGGGGACGCGTCCACCGAATTTTTCCGCGATCATTTTGCATGTGATGATAATCGATTTGGCCTTTTGGCGATAAAATCCTGCCGACTTGATGTCGTTTTGAAGTTCTTCGGGGTTTGCGCTGGCGAAGTCAGCCGCTGAGCGATATTTTTTGAAGAGGTCCGCTGTAACCTTGTTCACCCGCTCATCCGTACACTGAGCCGACAGGATTGTAGCGATCAGGAGTTCCAGAGGATTGCTCCAATTCAGAGCCGTTGTTGCTGCAGGATAACGTTTTTTCAGGTTTTTCAAGATTGCCAGGGCTCGCGTTTTACGCTCTTCGGGTTTTTCTCTGATCGCCATGGGCGTTTCCTTTATGCGAAGCGGATACCTTATAACTTTATTTTATTGAGACAACCGCGAATTTGGAAGCGTCTAGCGAAGGTGATGCGGTGGATGGGGTTGCGACTTTCTTAAACGACGTTCATGACCTGTTCTGTGATTCTTTCGATATGGCCCTTGATGTCGACGCCCCACTGG
>CAYMXC010000282.1:2998-4321 GCA_964394135.1 uncultured Phycisphaerae bacterium | reverse complement strand
AACGTGAATTGAAACAGACCGGGGCTGCTGCAACCTTCAGTGGAAAACTGGTTCTGCCAAATACCGATCCGTCACAGCGACAGGTCTACACTATTGCCAAACTGGAATCCAGGCTGGGAGAAAGTTTTTTCAGGCTCAAAAAACCGGGCACTCTCCGGTTGAGAAATCTTTCCGGAGGCAGTTGGCTGAAGATCATGGGCGGGGAGCCGTGGATCGCCTGGCAGCGGGGGCCTCTTGAGTATTTGGATCTGGACCTGTACGGTCGTTTGGAGGCGGGCCATAAGCTTCTGGAAATCAATCCGGCGATCGTCGAGTTGCAGAATAAATACAATCTGACCGGCTGGCTGGATTATGAATTTCAGGCTCGAGTCGAAAATTCACAGGTTCACACGCATTTTACCAGCCAGCTCGACCCTCTGGGCTTCGCTTATCATCCTTATTTCAATAAAATCTCCGGTGTACCAGGCACGCTGGAGATGGAATTTTATGGCTGGGCGGATCGAGAAAATCCACGGATTTATTACGCCCAGGTTCAGCCGATTTCACTTTCTATCGGCCCAATGAAACTGTCGGGCCGCGGCCACGGGCAGATTCACTGGTCTGACGGCACTCATTTGAAGGTCGATGAAGGGTTGGCTCAGATAAATTTCAGCATGGACGATCTCTCGCGAGTGGCTGAAGTTTCCCAGCGTGGAGCCGGCATGGATACCGAGGGCAGTCTGTCGGGAATGCTCACGGTAACACAGGAGGCACAGCAGACCCTGTTAGGTCCTTCCTTCATAAAGTTTGATAGAGTGAGCGGGCGTTGGAACGAACAGCCCATGAAAATCAATGGCATAATCGATTTTTCTCAGGTGAATTCGAGCTGCCAACGACTGGATTTAACAATAGCAAATTCCTCTTTACATACCAGTTGGGACCTGTTTCGCGTCGGAGCCGGACTGACAGGTTCAATCAATATTAACGGCGATCATTTGGATTTCGATCAGCTTGCCGACATGTTCGCTTTCCCGATGAATAAGTCTGTTCCACCAACATCCCAGCCTGATTACACGCAACAGGAACGCTTGATGACCCAGTTTCAGCCGTGGCGAGAATGTGCAAATGATTCCAACATTGTATTGAATCTCAACGCCGCATCGCTCGATACAACAGATCCGCGTTCGGGAGTGTTTCATCACATTGACGATTTTATAAGCCGGATCGATATCAGTCGGGGAGAAAACAAACATCCCAGCGGGACCTTGACGTTCTGGGGTAAACTTTCGGGCGGCGTGATTAACGGGAATTTTTCTGCCGACAAAAAAAATTCCCGTTAATCAC
>CAYMXC010000282.1:0-2988 GCA_964394135.1 uncultured Phycisphaerae bacterium | reverse complement strand
GCCGACTTGGGCCAGCCGAATCCGTCGCTGATCCTGGACAGCAATATCGTAAATGTAAAAATGACGCCGACATTCAAACCGATCGTGGAAAATTTCTTCCCAGGCCTGAATGTGAGCGGGAAGGTAACGATCAACGAACATGCCACTGTCAAAATGTTTTCCGTTCGTCAGGCTGGGCCGAATTATCAGGTAGGGGAAGGAAAAATGATTTTTGCGGACGGCTATCTGACCGGCCGAGCGGCTCCGGATTGGGTGACTCGAATTTTCCCGGGTTTGAACTTCACGAAATATTCCTTTGCACGAATGTATAACTGGTTTACAAAGCGGCCGGACGGCGTGGTTCACAACAACATGATCTTCCTCGGCTCGCCTTGGAATATTTATATCGAGGGCGACTCCAAACCAGGAGGATATGTCGAATATGAAGTGGGAGTAGACCTTCTGGCGCGATTTGAAAGTGAATATTGGAGCCAGGTCGGCCAGGGGCGGGTGCCAATCTTCGTGACGACGGGTCGGATCGTAGGCGGCCAGATGGAGGATCAGAAAATCAAATATGTCCCTCTCTATGAGGTCGTCAATCGGGTTTTTGTGAAAAATAACGCCTTGACGGGGGCCTATCGTCTGATTAAGCAGCAGCTGGGTAATCTTCGGTAAAGGACATCTTGGCAAGGAATATCGATATGGTATATCCATTTAACGATCTGCGTGAATTCATAAGCGAACTCGAAAAAAAAGAAACTCAGGGAAAAGCAATCCTTCGCCGTGTGCAAACTCCAGTAGACGCGGAACTGGAGATCACGGCGATTGTGGATCGTGTGGTCAAGTCCGCAGGACCTGCATTGATTTTCGAAAACGTGAAAAATTCGCACCTGCCCCTTGCAATCAATCTTTTCGGCAGCGATGAACGGATGAAACTGGCCCTGGGCGTCAACGATTTTTCCGAAATCGCAGGCCGAATCGAAGAGCTGATTCAGCCGGATATTCCCGCCGGCTGGATGGCAAAACTCAAAAAAATTCCCCAGCTTTTGCAGATGGCCGGCTTCGTGCCACGCGATGTACGCAGCGGCCCGTGCCAGCAGGTCGTTCTCGACGACAAATTTTCATTGCATGATCTGCCGATTTTGAAATGTTGGCCAGGAGACGGTGGCAAATATATCACCATGGGACTGGTATTCACGCGTCATCCGCAAACGCATTGCCGAAACGCAGGCATCTATCGTCTGCAGGTCTACGACGACCGCCACCTGGGAATGCACATCCACCCCTTTCATGACGGTGCACTGATCTTGCGAGAATATGCCAGGCGGGGTGAAAAAATGCCCGTTGCTGTGGCGATCGGCAACGATCCTGCCGTAGTTTACGCCGCGAGTTCCCCGCTGCCGGCGAGAATGGACGAAATGATGTTTGCCAGTTTTCTCCGAAACGCGCCGGTGGAAATGGTCCGCTGCAGTACGGTGAATCTGGAAGTGCCCGCCGGAGCGGAAATTGTCCTGGAAGGTTTTGTCGATCCAAGGCAGGTTCGAATCGAGGGACCGTTCGGCGATCACACAGGGTTTTACAGCCCCGCTCAGGAGTTTCCAGTTTTTGAAGTCACATGCATCACCCACCGGCGAGATCCGATTTACCAGACCATGGTGGTCGGGCATCCGCCGATGGAGGACACGTATCTTGGCTGGGCCACGGAACGGATTTTCCTGCCTCTGATCAAAGTAATGCAGCCGGAAATCGTAGACTACCATTTGCCGGCGTTCGGTGTGTTTCACAACTGGGTTGTCGTGTCGATCGAAAAGAGCTATCCGTATCAGGCGCGAAAAGTAATCTGTGCGCTGTGGGGGCTTGGTCAGATGATGCTCTCGAAATTTATCGTCGTCGTGGACGCGGACGTCGATGTACATAACCAGGACGACGTAATGTTCCACTTGGCTGCCAACGTCGATCCCCGCCGTGATACCTTCCTCGTCGATGGGCCACTGGATATTCTCGATCACGCCAGTCCGCAGTGCGGCGCTGGTTCAAAAATGGGCATCGACGCAACACGAAAACTGCCAGAGGAAGGTCACAGCCGACCCTGGCCGCAAAAACTCCGCATGCCTGAAGATATACTCAAGCGTATCGAGGCCAAATGGCAGGATTATCGAATTTGAACTGACCGGGAGATTCAATGTTGCGTATGGAATCGCAAAATCACGAACAAATCTGGACGCCGGAAACGCTGATGAATCCGCATACTCAAAATGATAAAGGAGTGCGAGTCCGGCGAATGTTCAACGCAATCGCCGGGCGGTACGATTTAGCTAATACCCTAATCAGCCTGGGCCGGGCAAACGGGTGGCGAAAACATTTAATGGCTATGGTCCGGGAAACCGAGCTGGAACCGGCGAGGGTACTCGACCTGTGCTGCGGTACTGGCGATATGTTGGAACTGATCAATGCACAGTATCCAAACTCGTCGGTGATAGGAGTTGACTTCGCTGAGAATATGCTCTTTCAGGCACGGGGACGTAATCGATTGAACTGTCTGTGTGCCGATGCGGAGAATCTGCCCCTGGCCGACGGGCAGTTCGACCTCGTTACCTGCGCTTTCGGATTGCGGAATTTTCAATCTCTGGAAGGAGGACTGAACCAGACTTTTCGAATCACCAGTCCCAGTGGTGTGCTGGCGATACTTGAATTTCAAACGCCGCGCAGGACGATTTTGAGGCCGCTGTTTCAAATATATTTCAATTACGTGTTACCGATGATTGGAGCGATGGTGACGCGAAGCAGGGGAGTAGGGGCCTATGAATATCTGCCCAGATCGGTTCAATGCTGGCATGACGGAAATTTCCTGCTACAATTAATAAAGCATTCCGGATTTCGGGACATCCGCGTGTGTCAGTTATGCTTGGGTGCCGTTTGGGCGATAGTGGCAAGAAAATGAATATTCAAAACGAACCGATTAACGGTCAGTTGTATCCGTCGCGACGGGTGGATATCTGGTCACTGCCC
>CAYMXC010000281.1:0-4340 GCA_964394135.1 uncultured Phycisphaerae bacterium | reverse complement strand
TTTTTATGGAACCGGATCAAATACAGCCAGAGCAATCCCGAGCCGGCAATCAAAACGTACCATAATTTCAAAATCGTGGAACGGGGCAGATCGGCGATATTGACAAAAAACTATTCATCGTCATGACGGGCGTTGAACGGACTGAGCGTATGCAGGAGCACGTTTGCCAGAGACTGATTGACATAAGAAATTCCCGACCCATCGACAATCATGTACTTCGCGGTGCGTCGATTCATGGCGTTGTCGAGCCAGGTCTTCCAGCTTTGCAGATAATCGCCATGGCCGAAAAGAAGAACTCCCGGTACTATCCCGATCACCAGCGTGCAGAAAATTGAAATGGCGAACATTTTCCATTGCCTTTTGACGGCGTAGAAAGAGATCAGAAAAACCGGCAGAAATTTGACAGCGATCCCGACACCGAGCGTCAACCCACTCAACCACAAGTATTTTTTCCGATAAAGAAAATAGCTTAGAACAAAACTGGCCAGGATGAGGGGTGAAATATTTCCACCGGCAAGATCCGCCGAAAGCCACGGCAAAATTGCCAGCGTACACAGAACAAAAAGTTTCGACCAATCGGCATATTTCACGGGCAGCAAATGCGCAGCGAGCAGATAGATGCACAGGCCATGAAGCCCCACAGCAATCACCCACCACACAACGGCGGCGATACGAAGAGGCAAAACGGCAAAAATCATCAGGATGGGCCGAGCACTGGGTGGATAATAGCCAAGCGATTCCGGATCGGCGAGCGACCGAACAGCCATCGCATGTCGCGAATTTTCATAAAGAGCACAAAAATCGCCCTTGGCCACACGCGTTTTGATAAAATTGCTGTAAAAGGATCCGATCAGTACAGCCCATAGTGCCACTACAAAAATCGAATTCAGAATTTTTCGTTTATTCATACAATCCGCCACATTATCATTTAATCTTTCGAAAATAATAACAGTATTTTTTCTCTCATAAAGGAGAAATTCTTGGAAAGGATAAATTACCAGGGCTGGCCGAACTGCTATCGGCTTTCGAATGATATAATTGACCTGATTGTCACAACCGACGTAGGACCCCGGATTATCCGATACGGTTTTGTTGGCGACAAAAACGAATTCAAGGAATATCCAGAAATGGTCGGCAAGAGCGGTGGCGACGAGTGGCGAATCTACGGCGGACATCGGCTTTGGCACGCCCCTGAGGCCAAGCCACGATCGTATTTCCCAGATAATTTCCCTGTAGCAATCAAACAGATTGGCCCGGTAATCCGCCTTACACCGCCACTGGAAACGACAACGGGCATTCAAAAGGAAATCGATATCGAACTTACCTCCGAAGGAACTCATGTCAGGGTCCCCCATCGGCTCAGAAACGCCAACCTCTGGCCCATCGAGCCGGCCCCTTGGGCGTTGTCGGTCATGGCGCCGGGCGGAAAAGTGATCATCCCCCTGCCGCCGAGAGCACCATCGGAAGGTCATCTGCTGCCGACGGGCATGATGGCGATCTGGCCCTACACCGATTTGGCCGACAACCGTTGGACCTGGGGCACACAGTACATCATGCTACACCAGGATGCCCAAGCCGCCAGTCCGCAAAAAATCGGTCTGATGGACACCGACGGCTGGATAGCTTATATTAACGCCGGACACATGTTCCTGAAGAAGTTCGAATATGTACAAGGCGCAACGTATCCCGATTTCGGCTGCTCTGTTGAAACCTATACCAACAGTGACATGCTCGAGGTGGAAACATGCGGTCCGACGGTAAAATTGGAACCGGGACAAATCGTCGAACACGTGGAACACTGGTTCCTCTTCAAGGATATCAAAATGCCGAATGGAGATGACGACGTAAATCGTACACTCCTTCCAAAGGTCATTTCCGCCAAGACAGCATAATCGATGTATACTATTGAAATAATGCAGATGATTTATTCACTCTGCCGAATGGAGAATTAATTAGGCATGAACGAAAATCATATTATCAAAATTGCAATCGAACAAAATTTGAAACCCAACCAGGTGCTCGCCACGGCTGCACTGCTGGAGGAGGGGGCAACTGTCCCCTTTATCTCACGATATCGCAAAGAGGCTACAGGCTCACTGGATGAAGTGGCGATCACCACGATCCGCGATCGACTGGAGCAACTCAAGGAACTGGACGACCGGCGCGACGCGATTATAAAATCGCTGGAAGAACGCGACCTCATGACGGACGATTTGAGAAATTCGATCGAGGGGGCTGAAACCCTCGCGGCTCTCGAAGACCGTTATCTGCCCTATCGCCCCAAACGGCGAACCCGTGCGACGGTAGCAAAGGAAAAAGGCCTGGAACCACTGGCGGAACTGATCTGGTCACAGTCGCCGATCGATCCGACCGCTGAAGCTGCAGCCTACGTCAATACGGAAAAGGGAGTCGAATCGGCTGACGACGCGCTGGCCGGGGCACGCGATATCATCGCCGAAAAAATCAACGAAGATCAGACCGCAAGAGCTAAAATGCGTGAATATTTCAAAGAGTGTGGAATGATGATCTCCAATGTGATAGAAGGCAAGGAAGAAGAAGGCGCTAAATTCAAAGATTACTTCGACTGGAAAGAGCCGGTGAAATCGGCGCCGTCGCATCGTGTCCTTGCGATGATGCGGGGCGAAAACGAAAAGATTCTGACACTGCACGTGATGCCGCCGGAAGAAGAGGCCATCCATATCCTCGAATCGCTTTTCGTCAAAGGCGACAACGCCGCTTCTACTCAGGTGAAACTGGCAATCCAGGACGGCTACAAGCGACTGCTCGCGCCGTCGATGGAAACGGAGATTAGAGTCGAAGCCAAAAAACGCGCCGACGAAGAAGCGATTCGCGTATTCGCCGAAAATCTCAGGGAACTGCTGCTGGCCCCCCCGCTTGGCCAGAAAAATGTCATGGGGCTCGATCCGGGCTTTCGAACGGGATGCAAGCTCGTCTGCCTCGATCGACAGGGAAAACTGCTTCATCATACCGTGATCTACCCGACCGCATCGTCGGATCATCAGATGCTGGAAGCGGCGCAGACGGTTTTGGCTCTTTGCGATCGTTTCCAGATCGAAGCCATCGCAATCGGTAACGGCACTGCCAGCCGTGAAACCGAAGCTTTTATCCGCAAGGTCGGATTACCCGCATCCATCACGATCGTCGTCGTCAACGAAAGCGGCGCATCGGTCTACTCGGCCTCCGAAGTCGCACGGCAGGAATTTCCAGATTACGATGTAACGGTCCGCGGTGCAGTTTCGATCGGACGGCGTCTGATGGATCCATTGGCGGAACTAGTGAAAATCGATCCGAAGTCGATCGGTGTCGGCCAATATCAGCACGACGTCGATCAGACAGCCCTAAAGCGAAGCCTTGACGACGTCGTGATGAGTTGCGTGAACAGCGTCGGCGTGGAAGTCAACACCGCCAGCGTACAGCTTCTGACCTACGTATCAGGCCTCGGACCGCAACTGGCCGGCAATATCGTTTCCTATCGCAACGAAAAAGGTCCTTTCATTTCGCGGGATGATCTTAGAAACGTCCCCAGGCTTGGCCCAAAGGCCTTCGAACAGGCGGCGGGTTTTTTACGAATCCGAAACGGGAAAAATCCCCTCGACGCCAGTGCTGTGCATCCCGAAAGTTACCCCATCGTGGATGCCATGGCGAAGGACCTCGGCTGCGATGTGGCCGATCTGATTCGAGACGAATCGCTGCGAAAGAAAATCAAACTCGACAAATACATCACTGAAACAGTTGGGCTGCCGACCCTGACGGATATCATGGCTGAACTAGCCAAACCAGGCCGCGATCCTCGCGAAAAATTCGAGGCATTCCAATTCGCAGAGGGCGTGGAAAAAATCGAAGACGTCAAACCTGGCATGAAACTTCCGGGAATCGTGACAAACGTCACAGCCTTCGGCGCTTTTGTCGATATCGGTGTTCATCAGGACGGACTGGTACATATCAGCCAGTTGGCGGACCGTTTCGTAAAAGATCCATCAGAAGTGGTCAAGGTTCATCAGCGGGTAACAGTCACCGTAATGGAAGTGGATCTTCCCCGCAGGCGAATAGCCCTGTCGATGAAGACCAATCCGGGGGACGATACGGCAAGGAAAGAGCGAACGGAAAAGTCCGTTGTATCGTCGGGTTTACGACTGGCCAAAAAGCCCGCGAGGTCCGCAGCCGTCACCGGCGGCTGGTTCTCTGCCGCACTGGAACAGGCAAAAAACATTCACCGCAAAACCTGATCATTTTTGATTTGTGCTTTTTTTATCACAGGCTATGACGACATTTTGCGACGTCTCTTGCTTTGCGGTGTCAGGGTTCTTCGTTTTATTTTT
>CAYMXC010000280.1:0-4342 GCA_964394135.1 uncultured Phycisphaerae bacterium | reverse complement strand
GACTCATCCAGAGGCACCTGGGTACCCGCTGCCGACTTTCGCCGCAGCCGATCGACCCATACATTTCGCAAGATCCGCATCAGCCAGCTCTTACAATCGGTTCCCGGCACGAAGGTATTAAATTTTTCAAATGCCTTCAAAAATGTCGTCTGAGTCAGGTCCTCAGCTTCCGAACTTTGACCGCACAGCGCTACCGCCGCCCGATAAATATTATCCAGGTACGGTAACGCGACTTTCTCAAACTCCAGGTTGTCGTCCTTGTTCCGATCGGTCATCACTTCCTAATCTTTTAAACGCTTGCATGATTCAAAAGGTTCCATAAATATTCTATCTATCTGACCGCAGGCAGGCTCGTTCCAATTTCCTGCTCCAGATCGGCGATACTGCGTTCCAGTTCGCCCAACGCCCGATGGTACTGGATCGAAAACCGCAGCCAGTTCTGCCAGTTATTGATCAAGGTCAGAAAATCACTGGTCCCAGCAGTATAAGATGTTCGGGACAGTTCAAAGGTCTGCTTGGCCTGCGGGATGATCGTATCGCGCAAAATGACCACCAGTTCCCGCTGGGCACGGACTCTTGACAAAGCGTCCTGAATCCGAAACGAGACCATATTCTTGGAGGCATTGTACTGATCGATCGACGCCCCCAGGTTGTACTCCGCCTCCTTGATCTGGGCGTCCGTTTTCTGAACCCAGATCGGCAGGTTTATCTCGGCCATGACGGCAAACATATCCTTGGCTTCCTCGCTCATCGGTCGCTCCCGCATCGGCATCATGGTCATGGGCATCATCATACCATTTTGCATCGCCATCGCCTGCTGAGGCCGGCCGGCATCGGGGTCCTTTCGCGGCTCCATGGCCATCCATTCCACGCCAACCGTGAATTCAGGCCAGTAACCCAGACTGGCCAGCCGCCGGGACTGACGATCCCGCTCGATCTGGTGCTCCAGACGCCGGAGCTCCGGATTGGCCTTGCAGCCTTGCTGCAAAAGGGTATCGAGCTGCATGTCCACCGCCCCAACATCAAATTCCGGAGGCAGCGTCACCGGGCAGTCCGGACGTCGGTTGATCAGGGCGTTTAATGCGGCCGTGGTCGTTGTCCGTTGCTGGCGGAGCTCGATCAGCTCCTGTTGAAGCTGCGAAGACTCCACCTGAGCTCGAAGGATATCCTCCTGAGATCTTTTGCCGCTGGAGACCTGGCTGCGGGTCACGTCGATCAGGCCCTGCAGCAGGTCGCGATTCTCCTGGGTGATCCGAAGGGATTGATTGAGAGTATAAAGCTGAAAGTAGGCCCGCTTGACGTCGCCGATGACCCGCAGACGCGTTTGCTCCAGTTCCGCCAGGGCCATCCGCGTTTCTTCCAGCGCCACCCGTCCGGCCCGATCCAGTTTTTCCGGATTGGGCAACTGCTGGCTAATACTCATGACAAAAACATTGTTTCCATCGGCCAGCATCATCGGGCGATTGGGGGAAAACGTTCGGGTCGCGAGCATCGGGTCCGGCAGGGCCGTGACTTGGGGAATCCGCTTGGCTCGAGCATAAGCCGCCTTGCGGGCCGCCTGTAGGTCGGGATTTTCATTCAGAGCCAGCAGAAGGTACTCCCGGAGGGTATTGGGTCCGGGGCCGGCGAAGGCTTTGTCGGTGCGGTCTGGGTCGTTTGGGTTCGAGAAGCTCTTGCATATCGGGCATAGGATTCCACCTGCGTCGATTGCGTCTGGGTATGCTGGGCCAGGACCGTGGCGACTTCCTGATCCCCCTGTTGATTCATGGCACATCCGACTAAAAGAGTTATCGAAGAGAGTAAAAGTAATAACGCCGGATTTCGGTAGTGCATCTTGATACCCCTCAAATAATATACCCATCTATTGTTATATTGAATGTTTATTGTACCAATTGAAATTTGTGAAACAAGAAGTACCCTTTCTGTTTTTATTTACCTTTATAAACGCTTAAGTGGCCTTTATGGTTACCTCAAATTTTTCTATCCGGCCAGATCCAGCATGTTTTTGAGTGAGGCGTATGCCTTTTCGCGAATATCCTGCGGAACCGTGACCGGGTACTCCATTCGCTCCAGGGACCAGAGGACTTTTTCCAGCGTGATCTTTTTCATGTTGGGGCATTCGGCCCGTTCGCTGACGGGATAAAAACGCTTTTGTGGGTTTTCCTTTTGCAGCCGGTGCAGGATGCCGATTTCCGTCCCGATGATAAATTCGTCGGCTGGTGATGTTTTGGCGTATTGACACATCGCTCCGGTGGAAAGGACCTGGTCGGCAGCCGCCTTGGCCGGTCCGGAGCATTCGGGATGAACCATGACGATCGCATTGGAGTGCGACTGCCGCAGCCGCTGAATATCGCGTTCGCCGATCCGCATGTGAGTCGGACAATATCCATTCCACAGGATCATCGGCCGGCCGGTCTTGCCGATCACGTGCTGGCCGAGATACTGATCGGGAACGAAGATGATTTCATCCGTTTTATCCAGGGAATTGACCACAGCCACCGCGTTGGATGAGGTACAGCAGATATCGCACTCGGCCTTGACCTCGGCGGTACTGTTGACGTAACAGACGACCTTGGCCGACGGATGTTTTTGTTTCAGCTCGCGCAGCTGATCGGCGGTGATCATATCGGCCATCGGACAGCCGGCGTGCGGGTCCGGCAGTAAGACTATTTTTTCCGGGTTTAAAATCTTTGCGGTCTCCGCCATGAAGGACACGCCGCAAAAGACAATCACCTCCGCCTGAACCTTCGTCGCCTGACGACTCAGCTCCAGCGAATCGCCCGTAAAATCGGCGATTTCCTGGACCTCCGGCAGTTGATAGTTATGAGCCAGGATGACGGCCCGACGGTCTTGTTTTAACCTTCTAATTTTTGTTTCCAGACTGTCATTCATGATTCAATTAAGCTTCCTTATTTATAACTTCGTTCATGCTTCCGGTGCGATATCCTTCCATATCCAGTGTGATATATTGAAAACCCTCGGCTTTGGCCAATTGGGTCCATTCCTTTCGCACTGCAGAACTCATAAATCGATCCATCTCCGATTCTTCAAGTTCCAGCCGCAGAATCGTTTCATGATGGCGAGCGCGAAACAGGCGAAAACCGCGATTACGTAAAAAATCTTCCAATCGTTCCACCTGCTTAAGTTTTTCAGCGGTAATCTTCGAACCATACGGAAATCGCGATGCCAGACACGCCATCGGCGGTTTATCGGCCATGGGTAAACCATACTGATGCGCCAATTGACGAATTTCGCTCTTGGTCAGACCCGCTTCTCTCAGCGGACTTAACACGCCAAGTTCTTTCGCCGCCTGCGTTCCGGGCCGATAGTCGCGGGTGTCGTCGGCGTTGTTACCATCGGCGATCGAGGTTAATCCGCGAGCTTGAGCGATGGCTTTGATCTTCCCAAAAAGTTCTTTCTTACAATAATAACATCGATTGGTCGGATTATCCCGAAACTCCGGAATGTCCAGTTCCTCCGACACGATCGTAACCAGCGGAATCGATCGTTGCCGGGCAAATTCCACCGCCTGCTCGTATTCCCACTTGGGATAAGTCGACGAAGTCGCCAAAATCGCCAGACTCCGATCGCCCAACACCTCATACGCCACCGTCGCCAGCAACGAACTATCGACTCCGCCGGAATACGCAATCGCGCATCCTTGCGTCTGCCGTAAGATTTCTTTCAATCGTTGTAATTTTTCATCCACCACGTTTTTAACTTCCTTTTAAAATCACTACACGCCAATAATCATCCTGAGGAGCGACTTCCAGTACAGTATGTCCTTCCGCTTTGGCGCTGATAGGAACATTTCGAGCCCCCTCCTGACCCAACAGAACGCATAATTGCGCCCCAGCGTCCATCCGATCCAGCATGATCTTGGTCTTCACATAATTCAGCGGACAGGCGAGCGTCCGGCAATCAAGCTCAGGAATGGATAACGGCGTATCGAGTGCCGTCTTTCGTTTCGACTGGTAATCTTTGATCGCCAACTGTACCGCCTCAATACTGATATCCGAGCAAAACTCTCGCTGTTCAGGCAGACCCTGAAGATATGTAATCACGTCTTCTTTAGTGACGGCCTGTGCCTCATCGAGCGTTTTTCCCTGGAGAATTTCCGTCAGCGCTGAGCATGCGGCAATCGCACTGGCACAGCCGAAGGCTTGAAACGTGACCTTTCCTATCTTTTCCTTGGTATCAAGTTTAAACATCAGCCGAAGCATCTGCCCGCAGGCAAGCGAGCCGACTTCACCCACACCGTCCGGATCGGCCAGCATGCCGACATTCCGGGGATTCTTAAAATGGTCCAACGCTTTTTCCGAATAGGTAAACATCAGTAAAT
>CAYMXC010000279.1:0-4345 GCA_964394135.1 uncultured Phycisphaerae bacterium | reverse complement strand
GGAAATGACATGGTGGCAAAAGCAGGTAAAACAGGCCGAGGAGAATATTAATAAAGACATTCAACGCAGGGCTCTGCCCCGCACCCCGGGATTTATCGCTTTACCGCTAATGGCATGTAAACATGTAAAAAAGACAAAGGCGATACTTTTTGAAAGATTATCACCCATGCCGCTGGCTACCCCCCGGCGCTCGAGTCGCTTCCCAGCGTAGCTCTATCCTCCGGGATGTGACAAACACTATAATTAGCCGGAAGAAACCGGACAAGAAAAATGATCCTGGAAGAATGAAAACAGGATCAGAACGGAATTTTGAATTGACGAAGGAAGATTTTAAACGTAAATAGAACTCAAGTGCCGCACTTTTCCACCGCCAGACGCTACACTTCTACTCTTGGGATTTCCAGGCATCTGGCAAAAGAAGGGTTGGACTTGGCAATTTGCGGCATGAGAAACGAATCTGCCGTTGAGGATATCTTGTGCGAACTGCAATCCACCGGCGCAAATGTTCTTTATGTTCAGGCGAATGTAGCGAATGCCGATGCCCGAAAAAGTCTTCTGGAAAAGACTCGATCGCATTTCGCCCGTCTGGATGTGTTGGTTAATAACGCGGGCATCGCCCCGAAGGAACGGGCCGATATTCTTCAGGCAAGTGAAACGAGTTTTGAAGAATTGATTCGCACCAACCTGCAAGGGCCTTATTTCCTGACACAAGCCGTCGCTAACTGGATGATTGAGCAAAATAAATCATCGCTGGATTTTGATGGCTGCATTGTGAATATTTCATCGATTTCTTCGACAGTGGCAAGCGCCAATCGCGGCGACTATTGCATTTCCAAAGCAGGGATTTCGATGGCTACCAAACTCTGGGCAGTTCGTCTGGCTGAGTTTGGAATACGCGTTTACGAAGTTCAGCCGGGAATTATCCGGACGGACATGACCGCCGGCGTACGTGAGAAGTATGATAAACTCATCGCGGAAGGATTGATCCCCCAGTCGCGATGGGGAACGCCCGATGATGTCGGCAAAGCCGTTGCGATGCTGGTCCGCGGCGATCTGGCGTATTCTACCGGACAAATCATCACGATTGATGGCGGAATGATGATGAAACGGTTATGATCAATATCATTTAAAATCGCACTCAACGTATCGGACTGGACTTAACATAATCCAACAATCTCAGCAAATTTTCGGAAAATATCTTTTCCCGACTTTGAGGTTCTTTAATTACCTCAAAAACCCGGGCCATGAACGCCCGAGGTTCATAGATATCAAAATCTGTACCATACAGCAGTCGATCAGGCCCTATGATCTTCACCGCACGTTCCAACTGGCCAATGACCAATCCGCCCTGCATGCCGGAAATATCCTGCCAGATGTTCGGCTGCTTCGCAACGTTCCGAAGAACATCTTCCTCCAGAAGATGAGCCATCACAAATTGCGTTTCGGGAAATCTTTTCGCCAGTTCGATTACATCGGTATGACAATGGAGTTGAACGATATGGCCGTATTTTGCACACTCCTCCATCAGCCGCAGGAAGGGTGCATCCACATACCGATGGGAGTGGTTATGAAACACAAGTTCCCCCACCCACATTAATCCCTGACTGCGAAATTTTTCAAGCCAATGAAAGGATGCTTCCGGAAAATCCGGATGCAGCACAACCCCCGGATACAGAAATCCCTTGTATTCTTTATACAAGCGTAAAGCCGTCTCGTTCGCTTCGTTAACATCGGTCTCGCTTTTGGAGAATACTCCCTGCCAGGTATTAAAAAGTGCGGCATCCGTTCCTGAATCACGCAGATAATCAATAGCCAAGGCAACAGAAGGGAGAAACGAACTATGCCCGCTCCAACCGGGACTCGGTAGATGAATATGGGCATCAATAACCAAAGTTTCTTTTTGGTCGTGAGTTAACATGGAAAACATTGCGCCAGTCTGAATCCAAAACAGGCATCATTCTGTTATGTTCGGTAACAGGTCACGGCTTAACGTGCTCCCCTTTTGGCACCGCATACGTTTATCGACTGAAACTCAATCATACCTTCAGGCTGTTCGATTTGATATAGGCAATCAATTCATCCACCTTTGCAAATGCCAGACATACAACCGTATCTGCTCCACCGTAGTAGATAGCGATTCTTCCGGTAGCAGCGTCCGCGAGCGCAGCACACGGAAAAACCACGTTCGGTACATCGCCCACGCACTCGTATAGTTCCTGGGGCGAGATGATATAAGGACCAGTTCTGTACAAAACCTTCCAGGGCTTTTCCAGGTCTAGCAGCGCCGCCCCCGCTGAATATACAAATCCATTGCAGCTCGTCAACACACCGTGATAGATCAGCAACCAGCCTTCGGTCGTCTCGATCGGCACGGGACCTGCTCCGATTTTTGTACTCTGCCAGCCATCGGTGGTTCCCATAACATGACGATGACAGCCCCAGTGAATCATGTCCGGACTTTCGCTATAGAAAATGTCGCCGAACGGTGTATGGCCGTTGTCGCTGGGCCGACTGAGCATGGCATATTTGCCGTTGATCTTTTTCGAGAACAGTACCCCATTGCGATTGAAAGGTAAAAACGCATTGGGCAACTGATGAAACTTCTCGAAGTCGAAAGTATACCCAATTCCGATGGTTGGACCGTTCGTGCAATTGCACCACGTCACATAATATCGATCGTCAACCCACACCACACGCGGATCATAACCATTAGTAAACGTTCCAATCTCGGGATCATCCCGTGTGAACTTAATCGGTTTCGGGTCGATCTCCCAGTGAATGGCATCTTTGCTTCGGCCGACATGAAGATGCATATTCCGATCTTTATGATCGCAACGAAATACACCTGCGAATTCGCCTTTATAAGGCACAACAGCGCTGTTAAAAATACTGTTCGAACATGGAATGGCATTTCTAGGAATGATCGGATTCAACTTCGACCGCCAAACCACATCAGAACATCCTTCCGGTTTTTCTTCCCAGGGAATATTCGGTAAATTCTCACCCTTGATAATTTCTTGTCGTGTCATAATTCTTATTCTCCTTCGAGAAATATAAAATAGTCGATCACTGCTGTCCAGAATAATCTTGGTTTGTAAATCATCTCCATAAATTCCTCATTCCAGCCGCTGTTTTGGACAAATTCATCGTCTTTTCAAATTCAGGTTCCTCCTTTTTCGTCCTCTAAGTTCTTCTGCTGTCCAATTGCCCATCAAAATAACGTCAACTGCTCCCATAAAGTGTCAATGGGCGCTTTAAAATCGACATAGAAGGACGCATTCAAAATCGACCACTTGGTATAAAAAAATATCATTCTTTTTCCTTTTTGCAAGGCTGATTTTTTAATCGGTAGCTTCTGCCGCTGATGGCGAGGATCTGAGCCTGCGACAGGAAGCGATCCAGAATGGCGGTGGCGGCAGGGACGTCGCCAATCAATTTACCCCAATCTTCGATCGGACGATTCGACGTCATGATCGTTGATCGGATCTGATGACGCCGCAAGATGACCTCAAAGAGATACTCACCCGACTGCTTGGGCAGGTGCTTGATGCCCATGTCGTCGATGATCAGCAGATCGGGTTTGAGGTATTTCGTCAGGATTCGATCCTGACCGGCGAAGGTCTCATCCGCCATCAGCTCCCGTACCAGATCGAAAATCGAACGGTAAAGCACGGTAAAACCCAGCCGAATCGCCTGAGAGCCGAGGGCTTGAACCAGATGGCTTTTGCCCACGCCCGGTGGACCGATGAATAAAACATCGCTCGCCTGACGGATGAAGTTACCCGTCGCCAGTTCATAGATGCGGTCCCGTTTGACGCTCGGGTTGAAGGACCAGTCGAAGTCTTCGAGCGTCTTGAGTTCTCGAAAACAGGCGATCTTGGTTCGCCGTTCGAGTTGCCGTTGATTGCGGAGGTTCAGTTCATCCTGAATGAGCAGCTCCAGGAATTCCTGATGGCTCAGGCGATTGCCCGATGCCTCCTGGAGTCGGACCTCCAGACTCGAGGCGAGCCCCGAGAGCCGAAGTTGTTTGAGCATGGATTTGAGATTTTCCATCGTGTGTTTCATCTCCTGTAAAAATAAGTGAATCGTCAAAACGAGGAACGTTCCCCGCTTTTTCATCGTTCGGTTCTGAGGTTGGGAATGGAATGATCCTGGTTCGTTCTTCGGGTCCAAAATCGATCGCAACGAAATCCTGATAGTCTTTCATGGGGCGGATCATCGGGTGATGTTCCATGAATGAGAGCGTCGGCTCTTCATGAGGTTCCTTCAAGAGATGCCGAAGGGAACGCAGGTGGGAGCAGCCCTGTTTGAGTCCAATCTGACAGAACTTTTCCAATTGCCGAAC
>CAYMXC010000278.1:0-4349 GCA_964394135.1 uncultured Phycisphaerae bacterium | reverse complement strand
AAAAATACCCCCACCACCCGCAGCTCCCTGCTGACTGTTTTCATTATGTCGACGATCCTTTTGAACCCGCCGTTTCAAAAATCGATCGGCAGTACGATCGCATCACCGGCGTTCTTTCCAGGTATATTCCCAGCAGGTAATTCAGTGCGTCAAACGCCATCGATGCCGAAACCAGATCGTGAACTTTGCCGATCAGGTAATACCATGGGCGATGTTCAAGATGAATTTTTTCCACCACGGCCGGCTCGCAGTCGCGGCACACCAGCCCGCCGCTTGTCGCGCTCAGATACAACTGGTCATGCGGCGTCAATTGGCGCCTACAGATCGCACACGATCGGAATTCCGGCCGATAGCCTATCGCCGCGAGCAGTTCCGCCAGAACGCGAACCAGAATGTCGCCCAGCTCGTCGCGCGTGCTTGACGTCGCGATTCGATCGAGTCCTGCGAGAAGCAAATCGTAAACACGCGACGCAGGCTCAAGTTCTTTCGTGGAGATATGAGTCACTTCAGCCAGATAGAGCGAGGCGTACCACTTTCGAAGATCGTTGCGGATCGTCGGCCGGGGCCGGCCCGGTAAAAATTCCCGCAGCAGACTCAAGCCTTCGCGACTGAGAATCACACTCGCTGTGCCCTCGTCCAGAAGGTCGATGCCGCCGGCGGTTTTTCCCCGCGGGCGCTTGACGCCTTTGGCCAGCACCGACACCTTGCCATGATCACGCGACATAAAAACCAGCACCTGCGAGGTTTCAGAAAATTCCCGCCGCGTCAGGCAAATGACGTCATCCTGTATGATTTCCTTGTTGGGCAAGTGCACTCCCGCAAAATCAATCGTCCGCTCAGCTGCGTCTTATTCCTTCTCATGGGCAACAATGGCCCGGTAGACTTCCTGCGGAGTCTGCGCCTGGCGGATCTGACGGCGAAATGTGGGCAAAGTCATGAATCGGCTGATCCTGGCCAGCGTCTGGATATGAGGACCGGTCTGGTCGATGGGAGAACCCAGCAGGAAGATGAAGTTCACCGGCTGGCCGTCGATGCTCTGGAAATCCATTGGGGTCTTCGGCTTGCCGGCCGCCATCACCAGCGACTGCAAATTTTCGCATTTGCCGTGCGGAATCGCCAGGCCGTCGCCGATCCCAGTCGTGCGGGTCTGTTCTCGCGTCAGCACCGCCTGAAGCAAACCCTGCCGGTCCGGAATTCGTTTCGTCGACACCAGAACGTCTACCAGCTCCTCGATCGCCGCGTATTTATCCGTCGATTCCAGCGGAACCACGATCGTTTCGATTGTCAACACATCGGATAATTTCATTGAATTTCTTTGCCCGATCCTATTTCATATCAATTATGAAAATAAAAGTATATGATTGATATGAACGGCTTTCAAGCTGGAAACAGAAAGGTTGACGGGGGCAATGAGTTCGATAACGATGACGATACCTGCAGAACCGAAAAACAAGTTGAGACTGCGTCTGATTAATCCGCGAAGTCCGCTTTCGACGATCACGATGCCGAATGTGATTCAGGCGATGACGTTTTCGCGCAAGGCGCTGTTCATGCCGCTGAATCTGGCGATCTGCGCCGCCCTTGTCCCCAAGGACTGGAACGTGGAAATCATCGACGAGTGCGCCACCGATCAGCCGCATCAGCCGAGGGCCGACTGCGACCTGGTCGGTATCGGCGCCATGACGACGCAGGCGCCGCGTGCATATGCACTGGCAGACGAATATCGAAAGCTGGGAGTCAAGGTCATACTGGGCGGCATACATCCGTCGGCGATGCCCGAGGAAGCCGGCCGGCATGCCGATGTCGTCGCCGTTGGAGAAGCGGAGGCCACGCTGCCGACGATCATAGCCGACTTTCAGGCAAAGCGGCTGAAAGGTGTTTATCACTGGCGGGATTATCCGACGGCGGAAATTGCCACGCCACGGAAAGATCTGCTGAATCCGAAAGATTATCTCGTGTTCAATCCGATTCAGACCACCCGCGGCTGTCCGCACGGCTGTTCTTTCTGCACGACATCCGCGATTTTCGGTCGAAAATTCCGCCAGCGGAACATCGACGATATCGTTGAGGAAATCCGGGCCGCAATGGAGACGTTCGGCTCAAAGACGTTTATTTTTTCCGACGACAATTTCGCCGGCAATCGCCAGTGGGCGTATGAGCTGTGCCAGAAGCTCATCCCACTGAAAATCAACTGGGCCTCGCAGTGCGAGATCATGATCAGCGAATCGGACAAGCTTCTCGCCGCCATGCGCGCCAGCGGATGCATCGGGCTGATCCTCGGACTCGAAAGCGTATCGCCTGATACACTGCGCGACGCGGGAAAACGATTCGTCAAGGCCGACACGTATACCTGGCGAATCAAAAAAATCGCATCCTACAACATCAGCCTGTGGGGCGCATTCATTTTCGGGTTCGATCACGACGACTGGAAAACCTGTCTCAATACCTGTCGATTCGCCCAGCGGGCGGATTTGTCGATGGCCTGTTTTCCCATCCTGACGCCGTATCCGGGAACGGAGATGTTCCGCCGCTACAGCGAACAGGGACGAATTCTCACCACAGACTGGACGAAATACAACGGCTCGACCGTCGTCTTTCAGCCGGAGCGATTCACCATTCAGCAGCTTCGGCACGCCCAATTGTCGGCGTTTCACGAATTTTATCATCCGCGATCGGCCTTCAAGCGTTTAAAGATTCTGCCATTCAAGAAGCGCGCCTGGCTGGCGAATCTGGCGAGCTATTTCGGACTTTGGTTTTACTTCAATCACAAAAATCGCCGTCTTCCACGATTCTGCGACTTTACGAATCCCTATGCACCCGCCTGGAACTATCATGAGAAGCATTGACCTCAAATAAGCAGTTTGTTTTTTCAAGAAACAACATCGCCGGCAAATTTATGGGGCCTTGTAAACGCAGTTATCGACACTGAAAATCGGTAAAATGCCCGCAACCGCCGGCAAAAGGTCGATTGCGGTACTGAAATCCTGTGTCAATTAAACTCCAAAGTATTTTAGCCGATACTCAGAACATCGCTTTGGTCAACAATAATTGGTGTGGTGTGTTTTTTCTCTTTTAATAGTTTATACTGTCGTGTTTGGAGTGTATTCGCTTTTCATCGCTCCAGCCGCAGCACAATGCAGGTGGGATGTAGCGCGCAAATCCAGTTATGGGAGGGAAACTGTAATGATTGGTTTTAACTAAAAATATTTAGGGGCACGAAAAAGAATTCACATCGATCTGTAAAAACTTTTTTTTAAAAAAGGATTTTTCCATGAAACTGAGCGCAAAAATTGGTTCGGGTTTTGGTGCAGTACTGATGATCGCGTTGTTGTTGGGAGGCGTGGCGGTCTGGAGTATGTGGCTGGTGAAGACCGATGCGACCTGTTTATCGAGGGAGAATGTGCCGGAAGTGGCGGTGGCGAACAACATCGAACGCTATTGCCTTTTAACGATGTTCGGCATGCGAGGATATATTTATACGGAGGATGAGACATTTCTGCACGATGCGAGAAAAAATCTGGCGGAAACAAAAAAGTATCTGAAGGACGCCAAGGATCATGGCGCTAAATCCGAACGATTAAGCGGCTTGAAGCAGGCGGCGGAACGTGCGGAAGGTTTTGCGATGGAATATGAAAAACTGACGGAAGAAACCGTCAAACTCACGGCAGCAATGGAGCAGGATCGGAAAGACGGCGATATCATCGCAGGTAAATACCTGGAAATCTGCTCATCGTTTCTGGCGGATCAAAATGCACGATTGCAGAAAGATTTGAAAGCAGGCAAGGACCCATCCGTCATTGCCGAAGGTGTGAAGAGAATCGGTCTGATTAATGAGATCATCAGCTTGGGGAATCGGATTTGCACTGGAACGTGGCAATCGCAATTCCGGCGGGATTTGAAGATGTTTCAGGAAACACAAAAGCTTTTCGAACAGGTGAACGTACGGCTTAGCGAATTGCAAAACATTACCCAGGCGGAAATCGATCAGAAGAAGATTGAGCAATGCCGTATTGCGGGGATGAATTATAAAGACAACATGGACCGGTTACTGGCCAAGTGGCTGGCAAGAGAGGATTTGACGAAGAAACGAGTGGACGTGACGAATAAGCTCATGCTGGAAGCGAAAGACGCGGCGATCAGCGGTATGGATCGAGTGACAAAAATCGCTGAAAAGGCGGTTGAATCTCTGGCGGCTGCATCGACGACTTTGATTGTGGGATTGTTAATTGGAGTAGTGGTAGGCGTTGTGCTGGCAGTCGTTATCACACGAGGCATCACCAAGCCGATGAATAAAATTATCCAGGATCTGACTGCGGGCGCAGAGCAGGTAGCTGCGGCGGCTGGGCAGG
>CAYMXC010000277.1:0-4353 GCA_964394135.1 uncultured Phycisphaerae bacterium | reverse complement strand
TTTTTTACCTTTTCGGTTTTACTTGCCATGCAATCAGCTATGAATTAGGATACAACTTTTTCAGGATAAAATTGAAAAATGTTCGGACAAGAACTGTTACATGACGCTGCGATCATTGCCTCACTGGTAATTCTGGAAGGTCTCCTGTCGGCCGACAACGCCCTCGTACTGGCGATCCTGGTCCGACACCTGCCCAAACACCAGCAGCCACGTGCACTCAAATATGGGATTATTGGCGCATTTGTTTTCCGCGCCATCGGTGTAATAACCGCTTCCAAACTCATGCACTATTGGGAATTCAAGGCCCTGGGCGCATTATATTTGCTCTACCTCGCCGCCAAACATTTCCTGCACAAATTCAATAACCGCAACGAACCGATCAATGCCCGCCCCACAGGCCCGGGATTCTGGAAGACCATCGCTCTGGTGGAAATGACCGACGTTGCCTTCAGCATCGATTCCATTGTCGCTGCCGTCGCAATGTCAAAAAAAGTATGGATCGTCTATCTGGGCGGAATCCTCGGAATTATCGCCATGCGTTTCGTCGCCGGTCTGTTCCTGAAACTACTGGAAAAATTTCCTAGGCTCGAGGCCGCCGCCTATTGTCTGGTCGGATGGATCGGTATCAAACTGGGGCTCGAATGCGCCAACCAGGTAATAACGGGAAAAGTCGAACATGGACCGTATACCCTGCCAATCTGGCTCTTCTGGATGGTTATGATCTTGATCTTCCTCGCCGGATTGATCAGCCCAAAGGCAAAAGGCGGCGTCGTCAACCATGCCGAAGAAATCAAAGAATTCCAAAAAGAGGAAGGCATGTTCATCCCGCCGCGACACAAACCGAAAGCTGATTAGCACATCGAATGTCTTCAGGAAAATTCGCCGATGCAAAATATCGGCTTATTATTTGTTTCTTCCCAGTTTACGGAAACCGGCCAGTTGATCGGCTCCTTCGAGCACCTCGATCGCACAGCGGTATTTCTTCTTCTCGCCGGGCTTGAGAAACTTGAGCCAGCCACGCTGACGATCCTTCGATCGACCTTCGACTCCGCAGTTAGCAGGTTCGATCCCCATTACATACTGGCCGCACGTCCCGAAATGATGCCAATTGACGAAACGCGGAAAATCCCGCTTGGAAAATGAAATTTTCAGGCCGATATTCCGACGCGAGTTGATTACACCGCAATGCACCATTCCCGCCGAATCGGTTTTCGGATCCATATATGCAACGGCCTCAGCGATATCATGCTCATGCATCGGCTTGGGCAAAATCCAGAATTTGTCCTTTTTGAAATATTCTACCGCCGACGGCAAAGGTTGGACTTCGGCGTCGTAAATGAACTCCGCCCCCTCCTCGATCAGCGGATAGCCCATATTCATATGCAGCAGCCAGGCGTGCTCCGTAGTCTGCGTGCCACGATTGATAAAAGTGTCTTCGATAATCAGTTCAGATCGGCCCAGCGGCGACCGGATCGTCCTACGAAGCTCGATATTCGGCTCGAACAGCTTGGCCTCCCGGACAATGCCGGTCAGACTCATTTCCTCCTGTCCCCTTAGAGGATCAGGATTCACAACCGATTCCAAAATAGAAGATAAACTGGAATGACGCCCATGCAGCGACAGCTCCTGATCCTTATCGCGATCCGGAGCACCGACAAACGACGGCCCGCAGGAAACCACAAGCCCCCCGTAAAATCCCCAAAGCCAGTCCAAACCCTTATTGATACTCATCTCCGGCCGTGTCACACCAGAAAGCGAAAGCCACGAAAGCGACATCCCCTTGTAAAATGCCTCCGCCACATCCAGACCACGGTCGATCACCACCTTGTAATGCAGCCCGGAACCCGTGTTCACCCACGCCACACGATTGGGATAGCCCGGACCGTTCAGCGTACTGAACAGCTCGATTCCACCCAGTTGTGCCGGATTCGCCACATAATTCGTAACGCACTGGCCGTCAGACCCGGCCGATGATGTTTTTTTTGTCATGATCTTGCTCCTAAGGTTTTGCTCTCCGGATGTAAAATGTTTATAATTATGTATGGCATTTTACGGAGCATACTTGTGGCAAACAATCAAATTCTCTTAGGACACAGTCCCGACGCGGACGATGCTTTCATGTTCTACGCCCTGGCACGCGGAAAAATATCTTCCGAACCCTATGAGATCAAACACATACTCCAGGACATCCAGACCCTCAACGAACGGGCCATGCGATCCGAACTGGACATCACAGCGATTTCCATTCATGCCTACGCTTACGTCAAATCCCATTATTTCCTGATGACCAGCGGCGCAAGCATGGGAATCGATTACGGCCCCATCGTCGTGGCCAAAACTCCAATGTCGATCGATGATCTGCCCGACAAAACCATCGCCATTCCAGGCACCATGACTACCGCCTTTCTGCTTCTGCGTTTGGTATTGGGCGATTTCGCTTACGAATCCGTTCCCTTCGATCGCATCATGCAGGAAGTGGCCAGCGGAGTCGTCGATGCGGGTTTGATCATCCATGAAGGACAAATCAACTACACCGAACTCGGACTGCACAAGGTGCTTGACCTCGGTATCTGGTGGCACAGAGAAACAGGTTTGCCTCTGCCTCTGGGCGGCAACGCGCTCAAACGCACACTCAAGCCGACGGTAATCGCTGACCTTTCCCGAATCCTGCGAGAAAGCATTCAATACGGTCTGGATCATTTCGACGAAGCCCTCGATTATGCCATGCAGTTCGCCCGTAACATGAGCCGCGAACAGGTCGGTGATTTCGTCAACATGTACGTCAACCAGTGGACGGTGGATTGCGGCCAGGATGGCCGAAAAGCCATCAGCGAACTCCTGGGCCGGGCGGAAAGCCGACGGTTGATCCCTCCCACGTTGCCAGTGGATTTTGTCTAGACATAGGAGTCAGGCTGTCGATATGCATCAAATGGATTTGAATTACGATACTGCGATTTCCGAGTCGAAATATCGGCAATTATTACAGGTTCTGCTGTTGCTCATGGTTGCCGCAATGGTCTTTTTTGCCGGAATAAGCAAAATGGCACTGGGCGATCCGGATGAAGGACGCTACGCAACCATCAGCAAGAACATGATCGATCGGAATAACTACCTCGAACCCTGGCTTGGCGAAAAATATTACCCCGATAAGCCGCCTCTCTACTTTTGGCTGACGGCTGCGTCGTTTAACATCTTCGGCTCCGATCCGGCAAATGTACACTTTGCTGCAAGAATCGTACCGGTCTTCGGCGCACTTCTTACCGTTCTCGCAACATACCTGATCGCGTCGACAATTTTCAACCATACCATAGGAATACTCTCCGCCGGCTGCATCCTTAGCACCGTCGCCATGATAGGACTGGGAAAATTCATCCGAATGGATATCTACCTGTACGCATTCATCAGCCTCGCCCTTTGGGCCTTCCTCAAGGGTTACAAACAGCAGTCCGCAAAATGGTTCATGCTGATGTACCCGCTCATTGCACTGGCAGTACTGACGAAAGGACCGGTGGCCCTGGCAATCGTGGCCGCCGTTATCGTCTTCTTCCTTCTCTGGCAATGGCTCATCGGACAGGGCGATGGAAAAATTCTGAACCACATGCGAATAATCCTCGGCGTCGCAATGATCATCGTCATCGCCGGCCCCTGGTTCGTCTACATGATCCACACTCATCACAATTATGCACGCGAATTTTTCATCTACCAGCACCTGGGCCGATTTCTCGGCTGGTTCGGATCATCTACCACTACAACGCCGCCGCCAGACCTTGGTCATCATGGTGGACCGCTGGTCCTCCTGGCAGGACTGCTCATTGGACTGCTCCCATGGACGGGGTTGGCCGGCCTCGCAATAATCCGATATACAAAATCGGCTGCCACAAAGTCCGGAACAGACTGGGAATCGCGATTCCTCCTCCTCTGGCTGGCCGTCGTACTGATCCCTTTCTCCTTCAGCAAAACGGTTCTGTTCTACTACGCTTTTCCAGCCTTCGTCCCTATCTCAATCCTGCTGGGACGTTTCCTCTACGATTACTGGCAAAGTGATTTCCCACGCCGACGACGCCAATTAACTTTCACCTGGGCCTATTCGATGGCACTGGTCGTTGCTATCGTCATCGTCCTCTTGTACATCGCCGCCGCTTTCGGTACAAGCTGGTTGCAATTTCATGAACATTGGACGGGCTTACCCGACCTCTACGCCGGGTCGTGGTGGGCCAATTGGGGCTGGCTGGTCTCGCTCATTTATCGTCTGACACTCGCACTGATCATCCTGAAGGTGCTCTGGTACCTGTGGCGAAACTGGCAGCTTCCACAACTGATCATCGGAATCGGCGCCGCTTTCCTGATCCTGGC
>CAYMXC010000276.1:0-4361 GCA_964394135.1 uncultured Phycisphaerae bacterium | reverse complement strand
CCAATACCGTCTTTGAATTTCTTTCCACCTGGGGACAGTATGGGGAACTTTTCCGTTATGATCCTGACGAAGAAGCTCTCGTACCGTTCAATATCGACAATACCGGCGATGAACAAAAAGAAGAACAGACCGCCTGACCACCTTGGGTGGTCCTTCCTTTTTCAAACTCCGAACTGTGAACTTATCTTTCCTGTCAGGTTCAGGTCAGATGTGGCAGAATGAACCGGAAGAAAATTTGGCCGACAATGTTGGCATAAATTCCGGCCACCAGATCGTCGGCCATGATGCCCCAGCCGTGGGGTAAACTCTCAATTTGCCTCGCCGGGGTTGGCTTGAGAATATCGAAAATACGGAAAAGAATGAATTGCACGCAGCCGACCACGAACAGACCGCCGAATGCCGAATACGGCACCAGCATCGCCAGCCACATGCCAGCCGCCTCATCGAGCACGTCAGGCTTGGGATCTTTGGATTGGAACTGGCTGACAGCCCATGGCCCCAAAACGATGCCAAGGAAGGAGCACAAAACAGCCACTCCGAAAAAAATGCCCCATACCATGTGGACATTCGCACAAAAATATGCCGCGATCCAGAAGATGAACAAGGCACCAAATGACCCCCATGTGCCAGGGGCGATGGGCAGATAGCCCAGACCGAAAAAGGTAATCGCTGCCTTTTTAATCATTTTTGCTATCCGCAGAATCTTGCGATGGCGTTTCCAGGACGTTGCGGATCGTGATGTATTTGGAGATATATCCGATCATGGACAACAGGGTGGAAATCACCATCGTCCAGATAAAAATCAAACGTGCGTTTCTCGCCCAGCTCTGATCGATGAAATGCCCCACGGAAATTAAAATAACCACCACCGCCGCCGACTGGAGGAACATTTTGATCTTACCCAGGAACATGGCCGGAAAAGCCTGCCCTTTCGATTCGCTGTGCCCGCGAAGCGTTGTGACCAGCAGTTCCCTTGCCACGATGGTAATCACGATCCACGGTGCCACGTCGGTGACATTTTTCCCATCGACAACAAAGTTGGCTCCGCAGAAAAAAATGAACGATCCGCAGATCATGACCTTGTCCACAAACGGATCGAGAAGCCGACCGATGCTGGTAACCATTCCGAGACGCCGAGCCAGGTAACCGTCCACCATATCCGTCAGGCCGGCAAGGATAAAAACCACCGCCGACAGGTCGAAAAGCCATTTCGGTCCCGAAACAGGTCTGCAATACGCCAGCAGGACGAAAAAACCGACAGACAAAACCAGACGGGCCAATGTCAGGTTGTTGGGTGTTAACATTTTGCTTAATTTCTGATTCATGGCTGCCAAATTACTTAATGGGTTTTGCGATCAAATCATAATTCCGCGTAGCAATACATTGTACCTTCAGTTTGCTGCCGGGTATAGTATTTTTTGACGATATCTGTTCTCGCGGGATCAATGTGACCGGATCGACCTGTGGAGCCTGCCGGCTGTGCCTCGCGACGATAAACTTCTTTCTAGGCGAAGTCGGTTCGACGTAAACGGTCAGACGCTTACCGATATATTCACGAGCCTTGGCAAAGGCGATTTTTCGCTGCAGTTGCATCAACTCGTCAAGCCGGGCCATGCGGACTTTTTCTTCGACCTGGTCCGACATTGTGGCGGCCCGGGTGCCAGGTTCAGGCGAATAGGCGAAGGCACCCATCGCATCGAATCGAAAATCCCGGACAAAATCATAAAGCTCCCGGAATTCCGCATCCGTCTCGCCGGGAAATCCAACGATCAATGTGGTACGGATGGCAAGATCGGGAATTTGGGTTCTCATTTTTTCAAGGAGCCTGATCGTTCCTGTCCGATCGATTCGCCGTCCCATTCGGCGCAGAATCCGGTCGTTGATGTGCTGGAGAGGAATATCGACGTATTTTACTACATGCTCCAGACCGGCGATGGCCAGGATCGTCGCGTCGGTGAAGTTGGCCGGGTAGGTATACATCAATCGAATCCAGTCGATCCCCTCAATACGGTTCAGCCGGGTCAGCAATTTCGCCAAACCATTTTGCATTCCCAGATCATTGCCGTAATTTGTCGTCTCCTGGCCAATGAGGACAAGTTCTTTCGCCCCGTCTGCTGCCATGGTCCTGGCTTCGTTAAGGATCAGGTCCATAGGCTTGCTGCGATAACTGCCGCGAATGCTCGGAATACTGCAAAATGTGCACCGCTGCGAACAGCCCTCGCTGATTCGCAGGTAGCACCAATGCCCAGGCGTCAGACGCATCCGTGTCGCTTCGTCGCCCATCGGCTGGCATTTACCACTCGTCAGAACCGTTCGCTTGCGCTCCCCATGCAGAATACCTTCGATAACGGGAACCAGTTTGGCCCGATCGTTTACCCCTACTACAGCGTCGACTTCTTTCCAGTGGGCGAGAATATCCCGGCCGGCAATCTGCGACCAACACCCCATGACCACCAGGCATCGGCATCGACCCTGTGGATATTTCAAACGCACAAGCTCGTCGATGACGCCTGACGCCTCGATTTGTGCAGATTGCAAAAAACCGCAGGTATTGACGATCAGTACATCCGCCCAGGCGTAATCCGACGTCATCGCAAAGCCAGCCATAGCCATCTCCGCCAGCAGGGTTTCGCTTTCAACAAGATTCTTCGGGCAGCCTAAACTTACCATCCCAACTGTCTTTAACGGGGCATCTATTTTTTTGTTGATTTTTTTCATCCGCTTCCTATGCAACAGTCGCTAATAATTTTCGTATTTTCCATCTGTACACTTGACAATACACCCGGAATTGTATAGTAATATGATGGTGAAAACAACCGGGGCCGTAGCTCAATTGGTTAGAGTACCGGACTGTCGATCCGGTGGTTGCGGGTTCGACTCCCGTCGGCCTCGTTTGAAAAAAGCCCTTGCCGGTCATTGCCTGTAAGGGCTTTTTTGTTGCCAATAGAGACATTTTCCCCTCTATATCGCATTCCTGATGTTCTGAATGGTCGTCAGTTCCCCTATCGGATGTATTGCCATATCTTGCCGCGCCTAAATCGATATCCCAGCAGTTCATGAACTCAGATTTTCGTTTTTCTATTTCTTTCGCACGGCGAAGCGGTTGATAGCGACGCCCTGGCTGGCGAATTTGACTTCGTAGTTGGTGAGCAAGTCCGAGCCGCAAGGGCTGTCGAACTCGCAGGGTTCAAATTCACTTACGCCGCGCAGATTGAGTTCCATCTGGTCGAAATATTCCTTGTGGTCGCTGGCGACGTAGACCTTTGCGCCTGGCACCAGTGCGCGGGCCAGAGCGTGGCAGAAATCGGGGTTGACGAGCCGGCGCTTATGATGTCGCTTTTTCGGCCAGGGGTCGGGAAAGTAGATGTGCACTGCGTTGATGGTTTCGGGCGCAACGCGATGGATGAACAGGTCGCGTGCGTCGGTTCGTAGCATTTTTGCGTTGGTCTGATTCCATCGCCGCAGTCGATCGACACAGTGGCGGTAGAAGGGCATGGCCCATTCGATGCCGATGAAGTTGAAGTCGGGATAGTTTTTGGCCAGGAACAAAAGGGCGGTGCCTCGGCCCGAGCCGATTTCGATCTGGACGGGCTTTTGCGGCTGCGATTCGAAAAAGCTGCGAAAATCGACGATTTCCGGCAGGGCATCTTCTTCTATATAAAAGTGCTCGTCGAGGACGAGGGTCTTTTTCTTGCTCATCGATACAATCCTTCCCGTCGGATGTACTGCTCGACGGCTGGTGCGACCAGGTAGCGGATCGATTGGCCGGCGTGGATTTTGCGGCGGATGTCGCTGGCGGAGATTTCGATCATGGGGGTTCGCAGGACGTTCTTCCGCAATTTTTCATAATGGCGCTGTTCGATTTTCGTTTGCAGGTCGGCCAGCACGCGTTCGATGTCGAGTCCGCCGCGCCAGGCGGTGACGATTTCGACTGCGTCGATCAGTTCCTCGAAGCGATACCACGTGGGCAGGTCGGCCAGCGAGTCGGCGCCGATGAACCAGTAGAGCGTTCGGCCGGGCAGAATCGCCTGAAAATAGCGGATGGTGTTGATAGTGTAGGCCGGCCCGTCGACGCTGAGTTCCCAGTCATCGATTTGAAACAGCGGGTTGTCGGCCAGTGCCAGTTGGAGCATGGCTAGCCGATGTTGGCCGGTGCTGATGGGGCGGCAGAGCTTGTGTGGCGGCTGGCCTGCGGGCAGAAAGATGACGCGGTGCAGCGAGAGCAGTTCCGCCATTGCCTGGGCACTGATCAGATGGCCCAGATGCGGCGGGTCGAAGGTTCCGCCATAGAGACCGATTTTTTCCGACACCGTTCACCTCGCTTCACTGTTTTTTGCTGAGAAAAGATGGTGCGTCACGAC
>CAYMXC010000275.1:0-4407 GCA_964394135.1 uncultured Phycisphaerae bacterium | reverse complement strand
CTCTTCAAAAAAGAAAATTCGCCCGTTTTCCCGCAGCAATTGAATAAACGGACGATGTCCCTTAATCACGATAAAAATGACGATCGCAGCTACAGAAAAGGGAACCAGGACGCTGGCTCTGCCGAAAGGAAAAAGTTTCAGCGATGAACCCACCCATACGATATATGCAGGCACGACCACCGCCAATACCTTGGAAAACAGATATCCGCGATCGAAGAACGATCGAAAAAATCGCGCAACTATCGGCAGAAAAATCAAGCCGACGATCAAAATGTCAAGCCACCACCTCAGCACATACAAAAAATCATTAGAAACCATGTATGACATCTGCTATTTCCTTACCCATTCTGACGGCGTAATTCTGCCCGCGATCTTCAGGATAAATCTGTGCCATGCACGCCAAATATAAATTTCGAATCGGAGTCGTAAAACCAGGCCGAATGTCTGAGTATCCGGTCGCGATCACAGGCTGGGCATATCGTGCCCGATAAACCTTCCGCCTTATGATACCGGACTCGCGGAACAAGGGAAAGATTTTGACCAGTGCGTCTGAAAAAACTTGGCCGATGCGATCGTCATCCGATTGATACAGTTCGTTGCTTTCGTCGAGATATCGGGAAAGATAAACGACATGCGCGCCATACTGCTCAACCGGCATGAAATTCGTGTGCTCAATAACGGCTACGAATGGAAAAGCGTCCTGTGCTACCGAAAGCCAGTAATAAGGAGAAAGTCGCTCGCGTAGTTCGAAGATCATGCAGATGTTCGCCTTATACTGAATCCGGTTCAATCGGCGACGAAATTCTTCGGGCCAGAGGTCTACAAATTCCGCGGGTGCTGCCGTGATCAGGACTGCATCGAACTTCTGCCTGCCGCCGGGCGTAACCACGTCCACCGAGTGATCCCCCTGAGGAAGAATCTGCGTCACGGGACTGTCAAAAAAAACGCTGCCGCCGCCGCACACGATTTTCTCCGCAAGCTTTTCGTAAACAAGCCTGAAACTCCCGTCAAGATAACCAAGAAGTTCGCCGGAGGAACTTTTCTCACGAGTCGAACCACGAAGCTTGATCTTGTTCCACAGCCAGACTGCTGAAACCCGATCGGCATCGCGATCGAACTTCGCAGCCAGCAGCGGACGCCAGAATCTTTCGTAGACATTTGCCCCTGCGGACCGGATGACCCATTCCCGGGCGGTGATCTTTTCCAGGTCACTCCACTCTTTTCGTCGGCGGGACTGCACAACCATCCATCCCAGCGACAGACGATCCCTCAGCGACAACTCACGAAAACGAAGCAAATCCATCGGCGAAGTGAACGGATAGAGCCGGCCGTTTATGAACATGCCATTGTTCGGCGCGATCCATCGTAATCGGTCGATCAAACCCAGTTCGCGGATCAGGTCGATGAAATCGTTATCGCTGGTGAAAATGTGATGGTAGAACTTTTCAAGGCGGGCGGAACCAATGTCGATAGTGGCGGCGAGTCCGCCGAGGTCGGAATCTTTTTCGAAGATGCTGACACAATGGCCCCGACGTGTCAATTCATAGCCCGCAGTCAGGCCCGTGGCGCCGGCGCCAATGATACCAATTTTCATTTCACCGGCTCCTTCACCTCATAAATCGCAGTTTCACCGTTCCGATACACTTCATGCCATATTCTATCCTTGAAAGCGTCGAATTTATACAACCCCGACCCGGCATACAACGCCCGCTCAAGCCTGCCGACAATAATATAGCGGACGCGATATTGCCGGAGAAAATCACGAGCCTGTTCGATATCGGTCGTCATGTAAAAATTTCGGACCGCCTCGATTCTGCCGGTGACCCACGATTCGGGAACTAGGTTTCGCTGCTGACGCTGATGCCAGTTCCACCCGATAACAGCCGGAAGCCCCGTGTAAATGCTGAAACGACCGCCCCAGTGATATTCCAGTGTGCAGGCTTCGACGATCACAGGTGAACCGGCGACATTTTTCTGCATCCATCGGATGGCCCGCGCATCTTCGTTTAAAGGTATCACAACGTTTTGTTCCATCACACACGCATGACGCATATACGCCATGCCGTCAATCGCATACGGCAGGTGCGAAATCATTCGGTCTTGGATTCTGTGAAATGTGGCGGTTATAGGATAAACCATGCTCAGGCCGAACAAAATAATCAGAACAAAAATCCATCCCCAGCGTAAAATTCGAGGTCCGGCAAAAAGATCTGCCACAAGCCACACCAACAAACAGCCGCAGCCGACAGCCAGAAGTGTCCACGACTGCAGATAAAATTTAAAAACGGTATTCATTCGCCCGATATCGCCCTGCAGAACGATCAGCTCAACCATAAAGGTCAGAATCAGCGCACCACAGGTAAAAATCAGAACAAGATATTTCGGCATCGACCAATTTTTTCGAACAAGCGTGCCGATCAGCCACGATATGAAAATAAAAAGGAACAAACCCCAGTGCATCAAATACGCGCCAATGGGAGTGTGTGACCCAGACCATATTTCAACGCGGTTATAGCCCTGGCCATACCAATGATCGAAGGGACGATACAGCCAGAAAGTCAAAAAAATCAGCAAACCGATTTTGACGATCGCTGGCATCCACCGTCGGTCGGCCAGGACTATGGCGACCAACCCCAGAAGAAGATACGTCGGAAAATCCCACGTATTCGTTATGCGTAATGCGCCGATGACCAGGGCTGCAAAAATCAAGATCTAAAAGCTCCGGGCCGAGGATTGCTGTCCCGAAAGAACCGTCGAAACCACCCACCCTAGAGCAAGCAGTGTCTGCGGCAGAACCATCAGATGCGCGTGCAGGTAGGCGAAGAGAAACGTGAAGAACGGAAACTCCGTAATCGGTTGAACTTCGCCCGGCGGTGCGGGAATGATCCGACTGGGCAGCCAGAACCAGTCGGCGGCGGGAAACGGATGGGAAAACCACTTCAGGAGCAATGGAATGGAACCGAAATTTCCAACCACGCACATGCCGAGCAGGGCGGCGATACCGGCAAGAAACGGCCGGCGAATTTTCGTCTTCGCTGCCAGGTTCCATGCGATTGAAAACGCACCCAATGCCGTCATGCTGAAGAACGTCGGGATGATCAGATTATAAGCAATAGTTGGAACAATGCCAAGTAACTTAACTGGAATGGCTGCGAGCACAAAACCGAAATAATAATAATTGATGTATCCACCGGCGAACCATGGGTCGTATGGTGGAAAAACAGTGCTCTTGAGGACGGCGTTGAAGTAGGCAAAGTCCATCGGCTTTTCCCCGCCCCGGTACTGGTGCCAGAGATCGGGGTTTGCGATTCGGATGGAAAGATCGATCAGGAACAAAAGTAAAAAGAGCGGTTCCACGGTGCAGAAATAGTGCAGTTTTTCCCTGAATTCCGCCAGCAGCTCATGTCTATAAGTATATGATATTAAAGTACTTGCAAAAATTAAAGTCGAGAGAATAATTATAATGTTTATGCGTGAAAATGGAACAGTAAATGAACCGGCAAGCCAGGCAACGTAGGCGGTTAGGAGAAGGCCGGCAATGCGGGCGAGCGGATAGCCGCGATCTGGCAGGCCTGGCAGGATCAGGCGTAAAATCGGATAAGTCATCAGGCCGATAAGGGCAATTGTCAGATACCAGATCGAGATGGTGATGATAGGCAGACGGTTGATGAGCGAAGCCGGATTGAAAAGTTCTGACCAAGTTCCGCCAGTCTGCTGGATTTCAAGCAGCCGTGGTGGAAGCAAGAGGTTTTTGGGGTGGCGTCTGACATCATTGATATCAATATTGTTAAAAATTTGCTGAATCTGAGCGGAACTATAATCGTGGCGTTTTTTGAAGATGAAGACCTTTGGATGATCGTAGACGGTGAAGGCTTCTTCGGCGGACTGGTCATTGATCTGCCATTTGCCGAGTGACGGGTTGGATTGGAAGACGGCGACGAGGTCGAAACCGAGTCGGCCTGTGAATGTTCCGACGTGAGCGACGGAGTAGCACCAGGTGATATCTTTGTCGTCTGGGCAGCCGAGGAGGTGACGATAGAATTGGCAGACGAGTGGGAATCGGTAAGGCAGGCGGCTCAGGGAACCCCACTGGCGGTTTGATGTGATAATGATGTAATCGGCCTGATCGAGGATGTTGCAGAATCGGAGTCGTTTTAGGGCATTGTCGTCGTGATACAATTCGAAGTTAAGTCCGCCGCGATAGAGGCCGCCGAAGGGGTCCTGATTTTCAATACGTAGAGGGAGCATATCGTCCCAACTTGTTTCGTTGGCGAGTTTGCTTCCGAAAGGAATATTTTTATATATCCATTTGCTTGCGGCGACTCGTGTGACTGGTTTGGTGTAGATTCGTGTAAAGGCGAAGGCCCAGAGGAAGGTGGAAGCCAGAACGATTGAGGCGAGTACGGG
>CAYMXC010000274.1:0-4411 GCA_964394135.1 uncultured Phycisphaerae bacterium | reverse complement strand
ACGTGACGCTCTACCACTGAGCTACACCCGCATAACGTTTTATATTCTATAATGCCAACAGGGATAATTTCAAGCAAAAATAGGAAATTTTAGAAAATCCAGTTCGCCCTGGCGAAACGCTTATTTTTTGATCTCTGTCCACTGATTAAGAATACCGACGGCTGTTTCGAGACATGGCTGAAACATTGTCCATTGCAGTTGCACGTCGGCCGGGATTTTTCCGATCGCCCTCATGCCCACCAGTTCTTTGATGCGAGAGGGCTCGATTCCGCCGCCCGGCCGTTTGATCGTGAGCATGGCCGGTGTAATAATGGTTCCTGCGGCGATATCCATTGATGAAACCACACTGCCCCGTGATACATGCCTCACTTCCTGCTCGCAATCCAAGAGCCGGCGTCGAGGCGTTCCCATCGCCGCCTGCGCTTCGCGTACTACGGCGATATACTGTCGCAGTTGGCTTTCTTCCAGGGAAAATTGCTGATCCGGGCCGGGCATCTTGCTGTCCAGTGTGAAATGTTTTTCCAGTACCGTCGCGCCTGCCGCTATCGCCAGTGCCCCGCTGATCCACTCGGCGGTATGATCCGAAAATCCTACAGGTGTCGGGAACCGCTGGGCAAGATTTCCGATGACGGACAGGTTCATATCCTGCAGGGCGGTCGGATACGAGCTGATGCAGTGCATGAGGATCAGCCTGGACAGCGCCCCGTGGTTTGCAAATTGATCTACAGCTTCGTCGATTTCCTCGATCGTTGCCGCACCTGTTGAGGCGATTACCGGCAGCTTGGATGCAATCGCACGCTCCACCAAGGGAACGTTCACCAGATCCGGCGAAGCGAGCTTGATCGCGCTTATTCCCATATCCAGCAAAAATTCCAAATCATCGATACTGAACGGCGTGGCCAGAAAATCGATTTTGACATCCTGACAATATTTGAAGAGATCGACAAATTCCTGTCGTGTCAATTCCAGCTGCTTGAGCATCTGTCGCTGATCGGAATGACCTTTTTGCTTCTGATATCCTGCTGTCGGCGCGTTGGCAATTACCAGATTTTCAGCTGTGAATACCTGGAATTTCACCGCGTCGGCCCCTGCCCGTTTGGCCAGTTCCACAAGTTGTAGCGCCAGGTCGAATTTCCCGTTATGGTTGACCCCCGCTTCGGCGATCACATACACCGGCTCGCCGGGTCCGACCGGACGATTTTGGATATAAACCACCGGAGAGCTAGACCAATATTGTCGCATCCTGTTTCGCTGCATTCTCTTGATTCTCCTGCATCATTCTCAAGACGGCCTCTGCCACGAACAGATCACGCCGTTCATCGATATCCACGATCAAATCCGATTCCGGGTGCACGATTCCCCGCCGATCCTTGCCGAGGAAACAATGGAAATCCTCGGCGTGTTCCGGCCGGCGGTACAACGACTCACGCGTAATGGCAAGAACCGCACCGTTGGGGATAAACATGGGGGTCAGATCCTGTCGACGATAAATCGCTTTTTTGCAATTGAGCACAACACGGTCGCCGTCTTGAAGCCTGATCATCCAATCGGGATGGTTTTTGCCCACCGGGCTGTAGCTCTGCACCGAATCACCCCCGCAGTTTATCAAGTGTTCCATCGCCATATCTATCAACCCATCCGGTCGGATGGGAATATTGCCATAAAGCAGCGCGATCGCATCGGCCCTGAATCCGTGAAGTTCTTCCGCGCGATCCGTCGCATATCGGGCCGCCGAATCGACCGTGGCAGTATCACCGGCCAATTCCTGAGGCCGGCCGACAACCCAGATGCCGTAGTCCCTGGCAATTTGCAGCACCTGTGCATCGTCACTGGAAACTATTATATGGTCCAGACTGCGGGATTTCAATGCAGCCTCGATGGAGTAGGCAATCACCGGCTTGCCGAGGAGCTGACGTATGTGCTTGCCGGGCAAGCCTTTACTGCCACCCCGGGCAATAATCACTCCCAGTGTGGAAACATTGACTCCATTGGCGCTTTTCATAGCAACACCTTTCACTATTAATAGCTGAGAATTCTTTTAAGTTTATCGGAAATCAAAGCCTCTGAAGTGAAATGAAAGGCGTCTGGAAAGCGTAATTTAGTTTATTTATTGAAATTAAAAGGTTTACGAATGAATTCGGTGGGATTTTATGTTTGGATACGTCCCATAATTCCGGGATTTCGTTTCTCTCATAGGCCTTTGTACTGGACCTTGACGGTCGTTGTGATGCCACCGCGGGGAGTGAAACGTCCGATGATCTCCATCATTCTCGGGTGTAGCAGATCGCCAAGGTGGTCCACGATCTGATTGACCAGGCGTTCGTAAAAAATCCCCTCGTTGCGATACTGCTGAAGATAGAGTTTCAGCGATTTGAGTTCGATGCATAGCGGGCCTGGAATGTAGCGGATTGTGATCGTGGCGAAATCCGGATGGCCGGTCTTGGGACACAGGCTCGTAAATTCCGGCTGTTCGATGAGGATCTCGTAATCCCGCGAAGGATAGGGATTTTCGAATGTCTCCAGAATACTTTTATCCACCATGGGTTTTCCTAATCTGTTAAATCGAATAAAAAATAAACAAACGACTTTAAGAATTCTACCCGCCTCTTTTTTCATTTCAAAATGAAAAGTGAATTCGTCAGGCCGAAAAAGTTAGGCAGAGAAGACGTACATTGTATAATGAAAACGATAAATTCTGGAATAGAGCGTATATGAACGGTTCTGTGATCAAATTTTATTTTGCCGACGACTTACAACAATGTCATGGGCTTTCGCTGGTGCCGGGGCCCGTTAAAAAACATACAGTCGTCCTCGTCAGCGATTCGCCCGGAGAATTTACGTATGCCCAATCGTTCGCCGGGACGCTGATTGAAAATGGACAAGGCGGCTATTATTTTTACTATTACACTGTCCGTGTACCGGATTTCATGTTTCAACTCCACCTGGCGACCAGTTCCGACGGACTGGACTGGGAATAGCCCCGCCTCGGTCAGGTTCGTACCGCCGACGGTCAGGATACCAATATTATCAGTATCGAGGGGATACCGGAAGGAACGCATCCCATTCAGCCGATCGTTCATCGCCTGGAGGATGGAAGCTGGCGGATGTATTTCTGGCTGCATGGAAATTACATGGGCGGGTATATGTGTCGATATGTTGATATGGAAATGTGTTTCAGCCGGGATGGCATACATTGGAATCGTCCCCTTCGGTGCGGCTGGATACAACGCGGTAAAGCCGGGGCGTTCGATTCGGCATCCATCTATCCGACGCAAGGATTGATCCGGAACAGTGAGAACATGCTGATTCCATATTGGGCCTGTGATATGCGTCATAATTTCTTTGTCGAAAAAGAATATGAAAAACGACAGCCTCAGGCCGGAGTCTGCATGGCGGAAATTCATCAGGATCGGCTGGTCGGACTGCAATCGCAAAAGACCATTCGCGGTTTTCTGCAGACACGGCCGTTTATCATTCAATCAACTTCGCTGCGACTCGACGCCGATATTCGCGGCCTGATTCGATATAGCCTGTGCGATACTTTTGGCGATCCTCTGCCTGGATATACCGCCAACGATTGTATAGCCCTTCACGGCGATTCACATGAACACGTGCTAAGATGGAAGGACAACAAATCAGCCGGCGAGCACCAAATTTACGCGGTGAGCTTGCGACTGGAGCTGGAGAATGCGACCGTGTATGGAATTCGCTATTAAAAATGAAAATTAGCCGAAACTAAAAAATTCGATACTAAAACGTCGGCGGGTTCACGACCCAGATTGCGACGGCTTCTTCTTTGCCGGAATTGGAAAGCCTGTGCGGCAGGCTCGAATCGAAATAGATACTGTCACCGACGGCCAGATCGTATTTACCGCTATCGAGTTCGATCGTCAGAACCCCCTGAATCACATAACCAAATTCCTGGCCTTTATGTATATAGCCCTCATAGCCTGAATTTGCGCCGGCTTTGAGGCGAACTAGCAATGGCTGCATGGTCTTATGGACATCGCGAAAAGTCAGCGATTCGATGAGAACGCCGGACTGCAGATGATCGACTTTCGGGCGTTCCGTCGATCGGACCACAGGGCTTCGCGTAACCTGCGGCTCATCGACCAGCGATCCGATGGTCACGTCAAAGGCGGCGGCAATGGCTTTCAACGTAACCAGCGACGGCAAAGTCTTGCCTTGCTCGAGTTGAGAAAGAAAACTTCTGGAAGTTTTCACCTTCTCAGCCAAATCACCCAGCGACATATGATTTCCCTGCCGAAGGCGCCGTATTTTCTCACCAAAGTCGTTACTCATTCTTACTCCTGACACCAGTCTGTTAGGTTCATTAATTAAAGCTGTTGATTTAATTCAATTTTAATATAGATCACCACTAAATTACAAGGATTTTATCAATTTTAATTAC
>CAYMXC010000273.1:0-4415 GCA_964394135.1 uncultured Phycisphaerae bacterium | reverse complement strand
GAAGCGGATCGGAAACATCCGCCGTAGACGAATCCCCCTGCCGGCTCAATCGCTGCATGCCCCAATCGATCGCAGAAAAAAAAAGGGCCTTTTTGCTCGGAAAATAACGATAGATGGTCCCCTTACCAACACCAAGAATATCGGCGATAACCTGCAAATCGGTTTTGGAATATCCTCGCTGTGCAAACATGCGAACCGCAACGTCGAGAATCTCTTCCTGACGACGCGCACGAAGTTGATCGTCTCGCGGCCTACCGACTTTTCGTTTAACCTTCTCAGTCATCACCAATTACTCAATCAAATTATTTGACGGACTGGTCAGTCATCTTATTAATCAAAATAAAACACGTCAAGTTAAAACTTTCTAAAAAAACATAAGCACTAAGACTCTAAAAGTGTTAAAACATTAAAAATACTGTTGCGACTGCAATAATCACCCACACGGATTTTCCTTGACGATAAGCAAATACGAGTTAAAAATAAGATCAATCAGTGGGGCATAAATTCCATTTTGAAAAATTAGGGGGAAGCTTTGACGTCCTGGGGAACCCAAATCGATGCCTGGATATCAGCAGGTATTTTCCTGATTCTGACAGCTGCGGTTATTGTCGGTGCTGTGATTTTCAGCCACCTCATCGGCCCGCGACGCAGAGGCACCACTAAAGACACCGCCTACGAATCAGGCATGGCCACCATCGGCGAATCGCGCAGGCGAATCAATCCGCACTTCTATCTCATCGCCCTGCTGTTCCTGCTCTTCGACGTGGAACTGGTCTTTTTCTATCCCTGGGCCAAGCTCATGGGCGACACGGAAATCCAATCGCCCGACCGGCGAATCGTCTTGTTTTTCGGCATTGCCACGTTTGTGTTCCTGTTGATCGTTGGGTACATCTACGCCTGGCTTAAGGGCGTGTTTCGCTGGAGATAGAATGAAGATAACAGAGAAATTTCGTCAACTGAATCCGCCGCAAACCCGGTTCTACACAACACGACTGGACCGGCTGGCGGCATGGTTCAAACGCCATACAATAGACTGGGGCCGCAAAAACAGTCTCTGGCCCCTGCCATTCGCCACCGTCTGCTGCGGAATCGAAATTATGTCGGTGGAGGCCAGCCGATTCGATCTGGCCAGATTCGGCGCGGAAGTCCTGCGCTTCAGTCCCCGACAGGCCGATTTACTGATCGTCGCAGGACGAATCGCCATCAAAATTATGCCCGTCCTCCAGAGAATATATCTGCAGATGACTGAACCAAAATGGGTCATCAGCATGGGCGCCTGCGCGAGTACAGGCGGTGAGTTCGATACCTATCCCACAATCATGGGTATCGACAGATTCATCCCGGTGGACGTCTATATTCCAGGCTGTCCGCCGCGACCGGAGGCAATTATCGAAAGTGTTCTGGCAATCCAGCGGTTGATCGACACAAGCCGATACCAGAATCTTCGCAGACCGCTGGGCATGGTAATCCATTAATCAATAGGGATTGGAAAAAGTCCATGGAGTCTCAGCTTCGTGACATCCTGGGCCGAAAGTTCGAATCGGGGTGGCAGCTCGCCGCACTGCTGAACTATCCTGGCTCGCCCTCCCTGCCTTGCGTCGTCGTGCGCGACCGCAAAATTACGATCCCCCTGCTGACGACCCTGCGGGACCACTCAACACTGATGTTCAACCAGTTGATCGACCTCACAGCAGTGGATTATCTGTATTATCCCGCCGCACGCGAACGCTTCGCCGTCATCTACAGCCTCCTGTCGCACCAGTACAATCTGCGATTGTGGGTAAAAGTAATGCTGGAAGAATCCGACCCATCCGTCGCCAGCGTCTGTGAGATCTGGCCGGCAGCAGACTGGATGGAACGCGAAGTACACGAAATGTTCGGAATACGTTTCGACGGACATCCGAACTTGAAACATCTGCTCCTGCCAGATCATTTCGAACATTTTCCGCTCAGAAAGGAATATCCCGACACGGGCCTCGGCGAGCGAAACGCTTTTCCCAGACTCACAAGGGAGGACGCCTGATATGCCAATTCTGATGGAAGACAATCTGGGCGAACTCTGGACCCTGAACTTCGGCCCGCAGCATCCCGCCATGCACACCACGCTCCACCTGATCCTCAAACTCGACGGCGAACGAATCATCGACGCCAAAAACATCGTGGGCTACATGCACAGCGGGTTCGAAAAACTGGCTGAAAAACTAGACTACAACCAATACGTCACCGTCACCGACCGCATGAATTACTTTTCGCCCATCTGCAACAACATCGCATGGCACGAGGCGGTGGAAAAATTATTCGGCCTGCGGATCACACCTCGATGCAGCTACCTGCGAGTCATCATGAACGAGCTCTCGCGAATCAGTGACCACCTGCTGAACATCGCAACCGCCGGCCTGGACCTCGGATCGTTCACAGCCTTCATTTACGGGTTTAATCCGCGAGAAGCAATCTACGATATTTTCGAAAAGGCCTGCGGCCATCGTTTCACCAACAGCTGGACACGAGTCGGAGGACTGATGCAAAAAGATCCACCAGGCCTGATCGACCAAATTCGCGATTTTTGCCGCAAGCTACCAACCGCACTCGACGACCTGGAACGATTGCTCACGAAAAACCGAATCTTCATCGACCGAACGAAAAGCATCGGCATCATCACGCATCAGCAGGCGATCGACTGGTCCCTCACGGGGCCGATCGCGCGGGCCAGCGGTGTCAAAAGAGATCTGCGAAAAGACGAACCCTTCCTCTCCTATGCGGATTTCGATTTCAAAATCCCAATCGCCACCGACGGCGACAGTTACACCAGATATCTCCTCCGGCTGGAAGAAATCCGTCAGTCGCAGCGAATCGTCGAACAGGCGATCGAAAATCTCCCGCCAGGGCCCGTGGACGTGGAACCGGAAGAAAAACTGACCCTGCCGGCCAAGGAAGAAGTTTACGGCTCGATCGAAGGACTCATCCGACACTTTGAACTGGTGATGACCAACCGGCGATTTCACCCACCGATGGGCGAAACTTACGGCTTCAACGAATCGCCCAACGGCGAATTGGGGTTTTATATCGTATCCGACGGCAGCGGCGTTGCCTATCGCGCACGATGCCGCCCACCCTCGCTGATCAACTACCAGTTTTTCCCGAAAATGATCGAGGGACTGCAGATTTCCGATATCGTGGCGGTGCTGGGCAGTTTGAACATTATCATCGCGGAATTGGACAGATAATTCTCGAGGTCAAATATGGTTTGGGACGTGCTCAACAGGCGAAAAGAAGTCGTTCGGCCGGACGAACCCCCGGCGATCACCGAAACTGCGCGGGACGAAATCCAGAAGATCATCAAAAAATTTCCTACCACGCGTGCCGCCCTGCTACCCGCTCTCCATGAAATACAGGAAACCAACGGCTACATCTCAACACAGGCAATGATTGAAATCGCAGAAATACTCCAAATTCCACCAGCCGACGTCTTCGACACAATGAGTCTCTACAACCACCTGTCCCCGCGACCCAAAGGGCGATACATGATCATGGTCTGTCGCGGCATCACTTGCGATATATGCGGCGCGGCAAATCTCCTGGAAACTCTTAAGAAAAAATTTGGAATTGAAGAACACGAAACCACAGCGGACGGAAAATTCACACTGATGGCGGAAGACTGTCTGGGCGGCTGCGAAAAAGCCCCTTACCTGCTGATCAACGAAGATGCCTATGGCCCAGTTCGCCCTGAGGATTTGGACCAGATACTGAGTAACTACCCATGACAAACTTTGAACCGATATTGATGAAAAACGTCGCCGTGCCCGACATCCGGAAAATCGACATCTACAGATCACGCGGCGGATACGAGGCCTTGGAAAAGGCCTTGCACACGCCACCGCAGCAGATCGTGGACATGGTCTGCCAATCTGGCCTACGCGGCAGAGGCGGCGCAGGATATCCAACAGGATTGAAATGGAGTTTCCTGCCGAAAGATCGAACGACAACCTACCTCTGTGTCAACGCCGACGAAGCAGAACCCGGCACGTTCTGTAATCGCATTTTGATGGAAAGCGATCCGCATCAGGTCCTGGAGGGAATCATCATCAGTGCCTGGGCGATTCGCGCTCAGGTCGCATACCTTTATATCCGTGACGAATATGTCAGGCCCTGCGAAATTCTGCAGCAGGCTATTGACGAGACTTACGATAACGGACTGCTCGGCGAAAATATCATGCACAGCGGCTGCTCGCTTGACATTTACATCGTCCGAAACGCCGGAGCATACATCGGCGGCGAAGAGACGGGACTCATCGAAAGCATCGAGGGCAAAAGACCCTGGCCGAGAGTCAAACCCCCATTCCCCGCCGTCAATGGACTTTTCGCCATGCCAACCATCGTCAACAACGTCGAAACGCTCGCCTGCGTAAGTCATATCG
>CAYMXC010000272.1:0-4420 GCA_964394135.1 uncultured Phycisphaerae bacterium | reverse complement strand
ATTATCGGTATACATCTTACGGACAAGGGCCTGCATTTCCAATCCAAGCCGTAAGGCATTATCTTTATTTCTAAGAAGTTCGATTGCCCTGCGGGCCACCAGAGACTCATCTGGAATGTAGGGCATAAATTCAGGGACTAATTCTTTACCCGCCAGAATATTGATCAGGGAAAGGAATTTCGTATTGATCAGCCATCGGCCTATGAGGTGATAAGCGATTTTGGAAGCATTGTAAAGAATGATCATGGGCCGGCCATGCCAGGCGACTTCAAGCGTGCCCGTGCCGGAGGCAGCGAGGACAAGATCGGCCTTTTGGATTATTGCAGGACGATCATCCAGAAAGACATTCACTGTTCCAGAGTCGATAACGATTTTGTCAGGTTCGGCCCTGCAGACATGGAATCCATTCTTCGCGATAATCGTCAGGATGGTTTCCATCGCTCCGGGCCAGGCAGCGAGGGCGATGGTGACCTGGCCGACGGTTTGGGTAATTTGCCTGAGAATCCGCAATTGGGCAGGCAGAACCTCCTGTACCACATGGCGACGGGAACCCGGCATAAGGAGGATGAGGGGGTGTCCAAGCCGGGTTAAGCGGAGGTCCAAAGTTGGATTGATCTGCGACTGCTCGATTCGATTGAGAAACGGATGCCCGACGAATTGGGTTGGAATTCCGAAGCTGCGGAAATATTCTTCTTCAAAGGGAAGAATAACGGCGAGTTGATCGACACGTTTTTTGATTTTTTTGACGCGGTACTGTGCCCAGGCCCAGACCTGGGGTGCGATATAGTAGAGAGTTTTGATTCCGCGTTTTTTAGCGGCTCGGGCAAGCGGCAGATTGAAGGTCGGACTGTCGACAAGGATTACCAGATCAATCTTTTCCACCGTCATGATTTTTTTAAGCTGACGGAAGGCCGGGATCGCCCACTTGAGCGCCCCGAGGATGCCGGCAAGCATGGCGGATGATTCGGAGATGTCGTGAATGAGGCGGCAACCAGCCTGTGCCAAATCCCGGCCACCAATACCGACGAACTGTTGATCGGGCATTTGATTCCGAAGAATACGTACCAGATCGGCCGCGTACAGTTGTCCCGAATTGTCCAGTGCGGAAATGATAATCATTGTATGATCACAATCAAGGCGTAAAGAAACAAGACGGATTCCGATGGAAATCGCCCTATGATTATTTTGACTTCCAAGCTCCTGCCACGGCGTCGGCTACGCTTCGATGAACGTTGTGGTCGAGCATGCTTGGCAGAAGTTTGTCGTCCGGAGCCAAATCAGCCAGCTTTCTCGCTGCGGCAATCAGCATGGCAGGGGTGATATCTGTAGCACGGACATCCAATGCGCCGCGGAACAGTCCTGGATAGGCAAGGGCATTATTGATCGTCCTGCCGTCGGCTGCTATTGCTGCACCTGCCTGACGTGCTTCATCCACAGTGATTTCACCGATCGGATTGCTCAGCGGAAAGACCAGAGGATCTTTGGCCATGGAAGCGATCATCTCCGGACAGACGGCATGCGGGCGGGCGACACCGATAAAGATATCTTTTCCGCGGAAGCCTTCGGCAAGGGTTCCCTGCTCATTTTTCCTGTTGGTCAATTCTGCCAATTGTTGTTTATAGGGATTCATTTGTTTCGTCCGGCCGCGATAGATAGGTCCTTGCGAGTCGTAGACGACGATATCGCCGATGCCGAAGTTCAGAAGCATTTTGGTTATAGCAAAGCCGGCGGCTCCTGCACCAAGGATGAGCGCGGAGCATTTTTTCGGGTCTTTTCCGGTTTGCCTGAGGGCACTGATCAGCGCAGCCAGGAGCACTGTAGCAGTGCCATGCTGGTCGTCGTGGCAGACGGGAATATCAAGTTTATGCTGCAATTTTTCCTCGATGGCAAAGCAGGCGGGCGCGGAAATATCTTCGAGCTGGATTGCCCCGAAGGTTCCGGCAATTCGTGCAACGGTTTCGACCACGACGTCAACGTCTTCGGAGTCAACAAGGATTGGAAAAGCGCTTATGCCGGCGAATTCCGCAAAGATGGAAGATTTGCCTTCCATGACGGGAAGGGAAGGCATCACGCCGATATTTCCCAGTCCGAGGACGGCAGTGCCGTTGGTGACGACCGCAACGCGATCGGCGATTCCGGTATAATCCCAGGCCGATACGGGGTCGGCCTTGACTTTTTCGCATACAGCAGCGACGCCCGGAGTATAGACTTTTCGCAAATCCGTCAGGCTGAGAATGGGAGCACGCGAAACCACGTTGATGGTTCCCCGTCGATGTGTCTCGAGGATTTCGTCACGAACGGAAATTATTGCAACGCCGCTCAATTTTGCGATTCGCGATAAAACATCATCAAGATGTTTTTTACCTGAGCAAAATATGCTGATGTCGCGGATTTTATTGTTGCCTTCGACGCCGACTATGGCGATATCGCCCAGATGCGCTCCCGCCGCACCGATCGTGGTGGTCAGTTCGCCCAATTTTCCCGGGGTATCTTCCAATTTGCATCGCAGGGTATAAATAAAAGTAGCCCGATAGCGTTCCTGCCAGCTTATTTCGTTGATGTCCATGGTCAAATCGTTCCTTGTCGAGATGAAATTCAATTGTTTTGATTATTGCAGAGGTGTTGCCGGATGTAATCCGCACGAAGTTTGCTGCGCTGTTCACCGTCCAAACGCCGACCGGTAATGATCTGAAGATGTGCCGGCTGGATGGCAAGGAAGAGATCGTTAATATCGTCAAGGTTGACTTCCTTGATCAGCCCCATATTGACACCCATTCGTAAATGGGAAAGCAGAAAGAGGGTTTCTTCGGTGCTGATGGTCCGTGTATACTTGAGCAATCCCAGGGCCCGCCAGATCTTGTCTTCGATCATATTTTTTTTCTGCTTCAGCAGGAGTTCTCTGGCGCGGATTTCGTACTCGGTAATTCTCGGGACAACCAGGTCACGAAATTCCTCGACGATTTCTTCTTCGGTTTTTCCGAGTGTGCTCTGGTTGGATATCTGGTAGAAATCACCCGTGGCCTCGGTTCCTTCGCCGTAGAGCCCCCGAACAGCCAGATGCATATCGCGAGCCGCCCGGAAGACCCGTTCGATTTCACCGGTGATTTTCAAGGCCGGCAGGTGCATCATGACGGAAACGCGAATTCCGGTCCCGGCATTGGTGGGGCAGGCAGTAAGATAACCGAACTGTTCGTGATAAGCATATTCCAGACGGCCTTCCAACTGGTCGTCGAGGCGGTTGATGCGTTCCCAGGCCCTGTCGAGCTGAAATCCGCCGGCAAGAACCTGCATTCGCATATGATCTTCTTCATTGACCATGAAAGAAACGGTCTCATCCTGCATAAGCGCCACGCCGCGTGGTCCGTCGGTTTCCGCATGCTGGCGGGAGATGAGATGTCGTTCGACAAGAAGCTGTTTTTCGAGCGCACCGAGGTTGTCGAGTCGAACATAAAAGTATTTTGAAGCCAATTCGCTGCCGTTGATGGCGGCAATGACAAGGGACTGGATTTCGTCCCGCTGCTGCTCGGAACATTTACTCAGAAAATTAAATCCGCCCAGATTCCGCGCAAGTCGGACGCGGGAAGAAATGACGATTCCTCCATCGGCATCACTCTCGGCATTTTTGAGCCACTCCCCCCTGCCGGAAACCAATTCTGTGACAGTGTTCATTTATTGCTCCAACCCTTTTATTTTGTCTCGGAGGACGACGGCCCGTTCATAATCTTCGAGGCTCACGGCATCCTGAAGTTCCCGTTTGATTTTCATCAACTCATGCTGACGTTTGTGTTTATTCTCGCGTCCGCCGGGGATTTTACCCACGTGCTGAGTTCGCCCTTCGTGCGCCTTTTCGAGCAGTCCCGCCAGGGGTTCTTTGAAGACTTCGTAATCGTTGGGACATCCCAGAAGGCCACCGTTGCGAAACTGCTGGAAGCTCATTCCGCATTCGGGGCAGGTCAGCTGAGACAATTCCTTTGCCTCCGCCTGCGCGAGAACGAATTTCTGGACCAATTGATTGATCGGTTCCTGAGCCTTGACCCCGGTAGCGGTCAGCCCTTCCTGCATGGCACATTGTTCACAGAGATGTTTTTCCCGTTTCTCGTTACTGATGATTTCAGTCAGATGCACGGTTGCGGTGTGTTTTTTACATTTTTGACACAACATATCGTCTACCTTTCGCCTCAAGTACGCTGGTCGCCGGTCAAGGATTATTACACGGCTTCTTTAATGATGATATTCTTCTCATCGGTAAACGTCAACTTAAATGGCGAAATCAACATGTGACAAAGACGGAAAAAACAAGATCGATCTGATCTCTGAGCCTCTGCGATCGTATCTTTTTATTTTTAATTTCGTTACGATCCTCGAAATTTCACCTTTCGCCGTTCCATCTCCGATCCATGTTTTTTTCCTGAAAAAATAC